>JAFMES010000050.1 GCA_017856605.1 Chitinophagaceae bacterium | reverse complement strand
TTCACCTCAACAATCAGTCGGCCGAAAAAGCATTGGCACTATCCAAGCAAATAGAAAAAACTGATTCCTACTACGATATACCCTTTTGGCATTTTGAGAGAGGATATATTTTGATGCAATTAATGCGACTTGATGAATCTAAGCAGGAGTTCAATCTCTTTCTATCTAAATTCAAAGGAAACTTTTACTTGAAAGACACTTATGAAAAGCTCAGCTGGATAGAAATCCTACAACAGAATCCAAATCAAGCAGTGTATTATCGAAAAAAATTGCTGGAAAATGGCTCTACAGTGACCGATGCCGACAAAGCTGCGCAGGAAAATGCCCTTACCAATTCATGGCCAAATGCATTCCTACTTAAAGCTCGATTACTCAGTGACGCAGGTCTACAAGATCAAGCGCTTCAATTCATGCGCACTCGAAAAGAACAAGACTTTAGTCTCGCCAAAGAAAAAGCTGAATACGTTTACCGAATGGGCAGGATCCATGACCTGTTGGGACAAAAAAATGAGGCTTTGAAATACTATGCAAACACCATCAACATTGGAAGTCAACTGAAAGAGTATTTTGCAGCAAGAGCTGCACTTCAAGCGGGGCTCATTTATGAAGAACGAAGGGAATACAAAAATGCAGCTGCGCAATTCCGCAAATGCGTGGATATGAAAAATTCAGAATTTAAAAACGCATTGGATCAAAAAGCAAAAGCGGGACTCCTTCGCTGCAAACAAAAAACATAATCAATTCTTCAGCGCTTTGCTCAACCGATAACTGGTTGTTACCCAATATGTCCGATTGCTCCATTGTTCCATATCGGTTATCAACAATCGTCGTTCTAGTGTAGCAGGATCAGGAATTTTCCCTTGCTCATCGCAAACCGAAGCCAATTGTCGCAATGCCACATACCCCAAAGCAGGGATAAGTGATAACACATTAAAACAAGCTTGTTTCCTATGCTGATCGACATTCAATCGCTTCATCGCATCAATGAAACGATTAACTTGTTCATCATACATTCGCCGTATTGATTCAATTCCATCGGAACGCAAAACGAATGTATCGATGCCTTCTTTTCTATCCTTGTACACATCGAACAAATCATTGGACAATTGTATGACTCCCCCCAGCTCATACCAACAAGCATCCAATACCTCGTGTAGAGGAAAGTCGATATAATGACGACACATCAATAAACTACCCCCTCCCTTCCTCCTGGCAATGTCAATCAATCCTGGAGCATCCAGATTACCTCCTTTTTGGTTGAGTGAATCCAATTGGGCCTGGTGAATGGCATCTATCACGTGCGCACATGCATCGGAATGACGAACGGCATCCAAAAGTTGAATATGGGTGTCGACCAGTGCCTGTTCATAGAAACGTTCGGAACGATACTGGCGCGGATGGTAGACCATGGCATCCAGATCCTTCAAATCTACGCCCAACTCATCCATCAGGTCATCATAAACACTGGAAAGAATAAAATACAGTCGGTTGCAATGCTGTTCAGTGGGATTGGTCAATCGCCCATACATAAGCGAGATCGTATCATTGATGAATAACTGCTGAATGGCGATTCGTTTGGAAGCCTCTTTTACCAATTTATCAGAAAATTGCCCACCCTTTGCCACTGCATAATCGAGTAAAAATTGTCTTCCATTCGATTCTACGCTTCGGTATCTCAAAACCCGAAGCATGAATCGCAGGAGCGAACCCACATAATTCAGAAAATGGAAAGCCATCACGATCAAAACTAAACCATTTGAAGTTCAATGGCAACTCTGTAGTATATTGGTAAAAATTTGGACACATTCAATGAAGCGGTTCCGGAAATTGTTGTTGTTTTTCACATTATTGGTCTTCTCCTTTTCCTTGCGTGCTCAAGAATTAGATTCGCTATTCAACTTGTTTGCAGAGTACTTCCCAAAGGAGCGGGTGCATGTTCATTTTGATAAATCCGTATACAACAAAGAAGAAACCATTTGGTATAAAGTTTACATCCTCGACAATCAGGGAATAACCCGATTGAGCAAAAATCTATATGTTGAATGGTTCGATACCAGTGGTACCTTCATCCGGCAGACCATTGCACCGCTTTTTCAAGGAACCGCCAAAGGATCGTTCGACCTTCCGGCCGATTACAAAGGCAACTTTATTCGCATGAAGGTTTACACCCGCTGGTCGCTGAACGATGATCCCGCGTTTCAGTATCAACGCGACATCACCATTAACAACGATGATGGGAAAGGAATCAAAACCTTTGTGCCCATCAAAACAACAGTGACGGCTTTTCCTGAGGGAGGAGATTTGGTAACGGGACTCACCTCCTTGGTTGCGTTTAAATCAAACGACCAAAGTGGACGGCCTATCAACATCAAAGCATTGCTCCTCAATAACAAAAACAAGGTGATCGATACCCTTCGGCTTCGTCACAATGGAATGGGCAGCTTTATCCTCATTCCTTTACCTGGAGAATCCTACACTATTAAATGGAGCGACAACTTCGGCAATGCCGGAACGCTTCCCCTGCCTGCTGCAAAAAATCAAGGAGTTGTTATGTCGGTTCGGCAATCAGGAGAATTTGCTTCAGTTAAAATTGACCGAACCACTGAAGTCCCACAAAACATGAAGCACATGAAACTGCTGGTCCACATGGACCAACAGGTCCTGTTCAAAGTGGATATCCACGCAGCAGATCGGACTTCTTTATTTGCAAAAATTCCCATAGAGGAGCTCAATACAGGTGTATTGAAGTTTACCTTATTCACCGAGGACTGGAAACCCATCTCTGAACGCATTTCGTTTGTGAATAATCGCTACCACGAGTTTGGAGCCAAATTGATTCCTCAATTGGTATCACTAACAAAGAGAGGCAAAAATGTATTGGATGTCTTGGTTTCGGATACGACTGTAACCAACATGTCGATCTCCATCACAGATGCAAGTGTAGTTGACGAAACCAAATTAGGCAGTATTTACTCCGACCTCCTGTTGAGCAATGAAATCAAAGGAAGAATTTTCAATCCCGCCTACTACCTATCCAGTGATTCGGATACTGTGGCCGCACACTTAGATCTGGTGATGCTAACGCACGGTTGGAGAAAATACGATTGGGAAAAAATTCATGCAGGTCAATTTCCACAGCTGCAATACCTTCCTGAAACGGAAACCATTCGAATCAGGGGGAAGGTATACGGACTAAAATCCGTTAGTGCAAGTGATTTGATGCTCAACATCATTTTACAAAACAAAGACAGCAGTAAAAGTTTTTTGTTTCAACAAGTATCCAAAGAAGGATTATTTGAAAGCAGGGAGCAGATTTTTTATGATACAGCCCGACTCTATTACAGTTTTAACCAAAATCCAAAACTCAATGATCTAACCCAAATACAATTTGAGAATGGATTAATGAAGCCTTCTGCAAAGGCGATCGCATATGAATATGGAAGTGGCGATCCTACGTGGAACGACAGTGTAGCACGAGCACGGTTGGCGTATTTTCTTTCCATGCAAGAAGATTGGAAAAATCGTTCCCAATACAAAACCCTTCAGGAAGTCATCATCAAAACAAGGGCAAAACCCAAGGAAGATGCATTGGATCAGCGCTATGCCACTGGATTATTCGCTGGAGGAGATGCTCTGGTATTTGATTTCATGAATGACCCGCTTTCTTCAGGAGCAATCGACATCTTTACCTACCTGCAAGCGCGAGTACCCGGACTGATGATCAATCGTGCAGGAATGTCGACTCAACTCATATGGAGAGGTGGAACTCCGGATGTATACCTGGACCAGATGCTCGTAGGAACTGAATTCATACAGTCGCTCAACATCAGAGACATTGCATTGATTAAGGTATTCCGACCCCCCTTCTTCGGTTCGATCGGTGGAGGAAGCAGTGGTGCAATTGCAATCTATACTCAGAAAGGATCCGATCGAAGAGCGGATGATGGTAAAAACAGCAAAGGCATGCTGACCGCATTACTAGCAGGCTACACCCGATTCAAAGAGTTTTATAGTCCACAATACGACGACCCCACCGTTAAACCAGATACCGACATTCGCACTACCTTGGTATGGGAGCCGTATGTAATTACCAATAAACGCAATCCACGTCATCGCATACAATTTTTTAATAACGATGTAAGCAAAAAGTTATTGGTAGTCTTGGAAGGAATCAATGTGGATGGCATGATGACCAGAGTGGTAAAATACCTTGAGTAATTTCATGTCGGCCATTGATCTTGATCACTTAATTCAAGTCGGTTCGGTTGCAAATTTGTTCCCACACTTAACACAAAATTTGCACCATGAAAAAGTTCTTACTTGTGAGCCTGATCGTCTCAATTCTTTCAGTTGCCAGCTACGGTCAGCAGACCGATACCATCATTACCTTACCAGAAATACGACTAACTGCTCCAAGTGCAGTAAATGCGAATGTGACCAGCGCATTTAGAAGAACATTCCCAGATGCCGAGAACCTTAGGTGGTACAGATACGATAAAGATTATTTGGCCAAATTCATCATGTATGATATGGATCACAACTCATTGTTCAGAAAGAGTGGAGTGATGAAATACGATATCAGCTATGGATTTGAACGTCACATCCCCGAAAAAATAAAAGAAGAAGTAACCAACGCATACGACAACTACCGAATCATACGAGCAATCAACATCAAGGCAGAGAACCGCGACATCTGGATCATAAAAATGGAGGGGGCAAAAAAATACCTCACCGTTCGAGTAGAAGACGGCGAACTGGATGAAGTGGAATCATTTTTTAAATCAGCAGAAACGGATCGATAGCGAATTTGAAGAATTGGATCTATTTTTTAAAGCGATCCGCATTGAGAAATCCGATTGGAAGATCGGTTTTACCAAACATTGAGAGGTCGGCTAGTATTTCTCCAACCACTGAAACAAATTTGAATCCGTGCCCACTGAAGCCCCAAGCAACAGTTACACGATCCAAATCTCCCTTAAGACGATCGATCACAAAGTGTTCGTCCTGTGAATTGCTGTAGAGGCAGGTCTTTGTTGCAAGGACCTGCCCTTTTGTTCCTGGAAGGAACCGCTCTTGAAAATCAATAAGATGATCGGTATCGGATGTACGTATGGTTCGATCGACTTTTTCTGGATCAGTTGCATCACCAGGATAGTGATACGCGAGCTTGAATCCTCCAGCTGTTTGCTCCGATCCCCAATGATGAACCGGAAATCCATAATAACCACCTGGTTTATCATGATCAACAATCAGCCAACAGGGAAAATGTTGCTCAGAAAAAGGAACTGGATCCAACGGGCGCGTCCACAATAAAACCTGACGTGTGATCTTTAGTTGTTCAGGGGGCAGGTTCAAAAGGCGAGCCGACCAGGGACCTGCAGTGAAAATTAATTGCTTGCCTTGGTACTCCGCTTTATCCGTAACAACCCGAACTCCATCCCTATTGGATTCCCATCTCAGTACTTTTTCATTTTCTCTAATCGTTGCATTGTGCTTGCGAGCAGCTGCAACATAGGAGCGAATCGCTTTTTCGGTCAACAAAAACCCCGCAAAAGGTTCCAACATCCATTCGAAATCTGTTGGTAATGTGAATTGATCGCGGTATGCATGATGATCCCCGTTGAACGAACCTTTCAAGGGTATTTGATACAATCGAGCAGATTCTTTGATTTGTTCCAATAACGCATGCTGTTTGGGACCAGCATAAAAGATACCGGTCTCATGATATATTTTTTCATTGGATACCAACTCAATCTCACGCCAATTTTCATAGGCACGCTCTAAAAGCGGAATGTAATCGGGGTGTTCAAAATAGGCTTTCCGGATGATACGGGTCTCCCCGCCATGAGCTCCCCGCTCGTGACAAATTCCGAACTGTTCTAGTCCCAATACAGATGCACCCCGCTTGGACAAATGATAGCAGGCAGAGGATCCCATGGATCCCACTCCGATAACAATATGATCATATACTGGAAGCATTTGTTCCTGAAATTACGAATCGGCAAGCGAACATATTTCGCTATTTTCGGAAGAAGAATATTGAAGTGGAACAACAAAGTCTCAAACGAACCCTTACCCCATTGCTGCTATGGGGACTCGGAGTGGGCTATGTCATCTCTGGCATGTACTTTGGCTGGAATTTGGGACTGGAAAAAGGAGGTACAGCAGGACTTGCTATTGCAACCGCTGTCATCGTTATTCTGTACACCGCATTTACCTTTGGCTATGCAGAATTAGCGTGTGCTATACCGAAAGCGGGAGGTGGATTTGACTATGCGCGCAGAGCACTGGGAAACGACTGGGGATTCATTGCTGGAATGGCCCAAGCAATTGAATTTATTCTGGCTCCTCCTGCCATTGCGTTTGCCATCGGTGCCTACTTCAACCTGTTCCTTCCCCAAGTGCCAATCATTAATATAGCGATTGCAGCATATGTGCTGTTTACCGCACTCAATATTTACGGCGTTCGAGCTGCCGCTCTTTTTGAGTTGATCATTACCTTTCTTGCTGTTGCTGAATTGCTCCTATTCGCCGGAATTGCCCTCCCGGAATTTAAATGGACTCATCTTCAGCACAACGCCCTCCCCAATGGAGTAGAAGGAATATTTGCCTCTATTCCATTTGCCATTTGGTTTTTTTTGGGGATTGAAGGAGTGGCAAATGTGGCAGAAGAAACCGTAAATCCACAGAAGACCATCCTAAATGGATTTGGTTCTGCAATCTTGACGCTGATCATCTTGTGCATGCTAACTTTTACGGCTTCAGTCGGGGTAGCCGGATGGGAAGCCATTGTTTATACTGCTGACGGAAAGTCATCCGACTCCCCTCTTCCGCTGGCGTTGGGACTCATTGTAGGAAATGATCATGGCCTTTATCACTTGTTAATTGCTATCGGTTTGTTTGGATTAGTAGCCTCCTTCCATGGGTTAACCCTTGCCGCAGGCCGAGCAAGTTTTGAATTAGGCCGACTTCGTTTTGCGCCTCCATTTCTTGGAAAGATTCATAAGAAATTCCAAACACCTGCCATCGCTCTTTTGGTGAACATGACCATTGGCATCATCGCCCTCTTAACCGGAAAAACTGCAGAAATAATTACGATTTCAGTTTTTGGAGCCATAACGCTGTATGTGATCTCAATGATTTCTCTTCTTGTGCTGAGAAAAAAAGAACCCGATTTGGTTCGCCCATTCCGAGTTCCATTTTATCCTTTAACTCCTATTGTTGCTCTTGTAATTGGAATCATCGCATTGCTGGCCATGCTGTATGAAAACCATCTGCTTGGCGGAATCTATTTGGGAATAATTGCGCTTGCATTTCTACTCTATAAACTTTTTTATACTTCCACTACGAATAAAGCATCTTCATCTTATGAATAAAAAAGATATCATTGGATTTATCCAACAGCATCCGGATAAAAAAGTAAAGATTGCATTTGCCGATATGGACGGTATACTGCGAGGAAAATACATTTCAACTGAAAAGTTTTTATCCGCAATTGAAAAAGGAACCAGTTTTTGCGATGTCATTGTCGGCTGGGACGCTAACGACGTGCTCTACGATCGATCCACGCTCACTGGTTGGCATACCGGCTATCCGGATAATCCTGCTGAAATTGACCTCAACACGTTTAGAACCATCCCATGGGAAAATGACCTGCCGTTCTTTTTGGGACATCTTATTGATCAGAAAGGTAAGCCCTTTCAGGCCTGTCCCCGTCAACTTCTAAGAACCATTAGCCTTCGTGCAGCATCGATGGGATTCACTCCCATATTTTCTCAAGAATTTGAGTGGTACAATTTTTCTGAAACTCCACAAAGCATTCACGAAAAACAATTCAAGGGATTGCAACCGCTAACACCGGGAATGTTTGGCTATTCCATTCTTCGATCCACACTCAAAAATGAATTTTTCAGCGATCTCTTTGAACAACTGCATGCTTTCGGAATACCACTGGAAGGATTGCATACTGAAACGGGACCAGGAACCTATGAAGCTGCCATAGCATATTCAGATGCTGTTGAGGCAGGCGATAGAGCAGTACTTTTTAAAACGGCTGTTAAGGAGATCGCCTACAAAAATGGGATCATGGCAACATTCATGGCCAAGATCAATGAAAATCTACCCGGTTGTGGTGGCCACATCCATCAAAGTTTGTGGGATCGCGACAAAAAGAAAAACCTGTTCTACAATGAAAAAGACAAACACAACTTAAGTGAAGTTGCAAAAAGCTATCTCGCGGGACAACTCTACTGCCTCCCCCACCTACTTCCCATGTATGCACCCACCATTAATAGCTACAAGCGGTTGGTCGAAGGCGCGTGGGCACCAACAACACTTACTTGGGGTATTGATAATCGAACTACTGCGCTTAGGGTGCTGAATAACTCATCTACGTCTTGCAGAATTGAAACACGAGTTGTCGGCTCAGACGTAAACCCCTATTTAGCGATGGCAGCATCATTGGCCTCCGGATTGTATGGCATTCAGAAGAAAATGAAACTTACTCAACAACCAGTTGTAGGCAATGGATACCTAGATAAAAGCAACGGCACACTTTCCCATACGCTCATTGAAGCCACTGAGAAAATGAGCAATTCTGCAATTGCAAAAGAATTGTTTGGAAAACTGTTTGTGGATCATTTTACCCAATCACGTGAATGGGAATGGCGCCAGCATTTGAAAGCAGTGACCGACTGGGAATACAAACGCTATTTTGAGATCATATAATTTATTATGTACGATTCAATTGTTCAATACAACTTTCCTACCATCATCCGATTTGGTCCTGGCGCAATCAAGGAAGTACCTGATCATCTCAAGCAACACGGACTGAAGTCGCCATTGGTAGTCACCGATCCACAAGTAGCACAGCTTCCCTTTTTTTTGCACTTGATGAAAGACCTGAAATCAGTGGAACTTCATGCTGAATCATTTTATTCAATTCACAAGAATCCGGTTAAATCCGATGTCTACGCAGGAACTGATGCATACGATAGCGGTCAGCACGATTCCATCATCGGAATCGGTGGTGGCGCCGCGCTTGATGTGGCACGAGCCATTGTCTTACGCATTCATCATCGTGAAGATTTATTTAAATATGACGACTTAATCGGAGGCGATGTATATGTCACCAATGAGGTTCCCCATTTTATTACCATTCCTACAACTGCCGGGACGGGTAGTGAAGTCGGCAGAAGTGCCATTATAGCTGATGATGAAACCCATCAAAAGAAGATACTTTTCTCTCCTAAGCTTTTAGCCAAGACGGTTTTTGCAGATCCCTTGCTGACCATGGAGTTGCCTGCACCTATTACAGCGGCAACTGGTATGGATGCATTGACGCATAACATGGAAGCCTATTTAGCAAAAATGCATCATCCCCTATGCGAAGGCATTGCTCTGGAAGGCATACGACTCATTGCACGATCGCTGGAAAAAGCCGTACGCACTCCGGATTTACATTCACGCAGCGAAATGCTAATCGCCTCCCTGATGGGCGCAGTAGCATTTCAAAAAGGATTGGGCGTTGTGCATTCATTAGCTCATCCCCTTTCGTCACTTCTAGATACCCATCACGGACTGGCAAATGCGATTAACCTTCCTTATGGCATGCAGTTCAACATTGAAGGATGTGAAGAAAAATTTTCAATCATTGCTAAAACCATTGGAATCAGTGAAGCCTCTGGCAATGGAGTTGTAGAATGGATCAGGGATCTCAATCAAAGAATTGGCATTCCAGCTCAGTTGAGGGATATTGGAGTCAAACCTGAACACCTCGATCCTCTTGCCGATTTAGCTATTGCTGATTTTGCTCACCCCAATAATCCTAAACCGGTTTCCCGAGAGCAGTTTCGTGCACTTTATGAAGCAGCTTATTAATTCACTGCAATGAAAATCATCAATCCACATTCCGGTCAGTTCATAATAGAAGTCGCTGAAGACGATGAACAGTCGCTTTTTAAAAAATATACGACCTTAATAAAAGGACAAGCAGACTGGCATTCAGTGGGACTTTCGCATCGCAAAGCCATCATCTCCCGTTATCTGGAGCTTCTAGAGGAGACACTAGAAGAAGGTGCTCAACTTCTGACAAAGGAAGTAGGAAAACCCCTTCAACAATCCCGGAATGAAATCAACGGAGCTCGAGCTCGCATCAGCTGGATGTTGGACCACGTAGATAAAGCATTAGCAGAAGAAGTCATGACAGCAACTTCTGCTATCACAGAATTGATTCGTTACGAACCCTTGGGAGTTGTTGCCAATATTTCTGCGTGGAATTACCCGTATTTGGTTGGAACCAATGTGATCATTCCGGCCTTACTGGCAGGCAATGCCGTCTTGTATAAACCTTCAGAGTTTGCCACATTAACTGGTATGCACATGGACGAACTGCTCAAACGAGCTGGCGTTCCTGAAAATGTTTTTCAGCTTGCGATCGGTGCAGGGGATGTAGGTAACCGGTTGATCGATCTGCCCTTGAATGGATATTTCTTTACAGGCTCTTATGCTACCGGTCACGCGATATACAAACGCGTAGCAGAAAAAATGGTCCCCTGTCAGTGCGAGTTGGGTGGAAAAGATCCGCTGTATGTGGCAGATGATGTGGAAGATATCAAAGCTGTTGCTGTAGCAACAGCAGATGGCGCATTTTATAATAACGGTCAAAGTTGTTGTGCAGTTGAACGCATCTACGTACACGAAAGAGTATACGACGCCTACATTAAAGAATTTATTGAAGAAGTAAAGAGCTGGAAAGTAGGTGATCCCCTCGAGGAAGGCGTTTATATCGGTGCACTAACCCGCCCGGCACAAATTGATTTACTTAATCGTCAGGTGACCGATGCGGTTTCAAAAGGAGCCATTGTAATGACAGGAGGAAAAGCAATTGCAGGACCGGGAAATCATTTCGAACCAACTGTAATTGCCGGTGTAACACATGAGATGGAACTGATGAAAGAAGAATCGTTTGGTCCCATCATCGGAATCATGAAAGTATCGGACGATGAAGAAGCAATCCGATTGATGAACGACACACCCTACGGACTTACAGCATCGGTATACAGCAGCAGTCAATTACGCGCCGAGAAAATACTTCATAAAATGAATACGGGAACAGGATATTGGAATTGTTGCGATCGGGTAAGTGCCGCATTACCGTGGAGCGGAAGAGGCCACTCCGGATTTGGCTCCACACTCTCCCATGTGGGACTTCGAGCGTTTACACAGCCCAAAGCTTATCATTTGAAAAAATAATTTTTATCTTCACCATTACCATAACAACCAATATGAAAAAGCAACTAACCATTTTATTCCTATCGTTGTGCATTATTTTACAACCAAGTTATTCAGCAATCCTTCCTGCTTCGTACACGTCTGTCTCCGTTCAACCATCAGTCGTGTCTACTCCCGTAAAGCCGATTAAAAAATCAAACAAAAAAGCAGAGAAAGTCGGAAAGGTAAACCGGTTTGCAAAATGGGGATTCATTTTTTCAATAGCCGGTGTTGTCTTATTGGGATTTGTTCCAGTCGTCAGCTTCCTATTCCTTCCAGCGGGTCTCATACTAAGCGCAATCGGTTTAAGTGATGTGAAAAAATCCGGAGAGCGGGGTAAGGGTCTTGGACTAGCGGGAATACTTCTATCCTCGCTGGGCATACTCTTTATTGTGCTTGCTTTTTTACTGGTTTTGGCTTTCCTACAAGGACTTTAACCTTACTGAATGCCAATAAATTCTTTGGCATTGGTGTAGCAAACATTGGCGATTAGTCCCCCTATCCATTTTTCATCATGAGGGATGATGCCGCTCTGCATGTCATTTGCCAGCATGTTGCAGAGTATACGACGGAAATATTCGTGCCTTGAAAAAGAGAGCAGACTGCGACTATCGGTTATCATGCCGACAAATGTGGACAATAGACAGATGTCCGATAACACATTCAAGTGCTCCTCCATTCCATTTTTTTGATCCAAAAACCACCAGGCAGGTCCATATTGAATTTTCCCACGGATGCTGCCATCGTTGAAATTTCCGCACATCGATGCGAACAGCGCATTGTCGGCTGGATTCAAATTGTACAGTATGGTTTTTGTCAATTGATCGGAAGAATCAAGATGATTCAATAACCCTGAGAGTCGCTCAGCCTGAGCATAATCCCCTATGGAATCAAAACCGGCATCAGCTCCCAATT
>JAFMES010000049.1 GCA_017856605.1 Chitinophagaceae bacterium | reverse complement strand
ACTATATCAGATATATCTTCTTTATTGATCCGAATTACCACTTGCAAGACTCCCGTATGCTCATCCAATAAGGTGTTGAGATGCAGGATCATGGCGTCGTTGGACTCTACCAGTCGATTGATTAACCCCAGCGCAAATTCATGACGGGGCATTTCCAATACCAACAACGAGCCTGTTGAAGCTGCTCCGGTGAGTTGCGTTAAAGCAGAAAGCAGAAGCCCAGTGTCCACAGCACCCTCCCATTCATTTTTTTCGTTTACCACAGGAACCACATCTACAAAAAACTTAGAACGAACCCTCAACGCCTGAAGCATGTGATCACTAGAACGTACAAGTGGTTTTAAAAATGACGCGGAAAGTGTGCCAATAGAAGTTTGAGGTTCTGCATCTTCCAAAACCTCAAGGGGTACCAAGCCCTGATAACTTCCGGAGTCAAGGACTGCAAGAAAATCATTGAGATTTGCTCCACTGGTAGCAAGTGCAAAGCCAACGGTATCGTTCACATCGACGGTGGGAAAATTAGGATTCAGTAGCTGACTGCAGTGCGTCATACGTTGTGGTGATAGACCAATATTAGCGTTTATTTGCTGCAGGGCTTGCGTTTTTTTCTAAAAATTTGGCCAAAATTACATTGAATTCTGCGGGCACTTCCATCATTGGAGCATGTCCGCAATGATCAATGAAGTGCAATTCACTATTGGGAATAAGTTTATTGAATTCTCTTCCAACAAATGGCGGTGTTATGCTATCGTTATTTCCCCAAATTAATAATGTTGGCAAATGGATGTTGCGCAACTCCTCGCCCAGGTTATTTCGAATTGCACTGCGTGCTAGCGATATCACCTTAAGTGTTTTCATTCGCTCGTTTACAATCTGATAGACTTCATCCACCAATTCCTTGGTTGCTGTCTTTGGATCGTAAAATGTCATTTCAGTTTTTTGGCGGATGTAATCATAATCACCGCGCTTGGGATAGGTGTCGCCCATTCCATTTTCAAACAAACCAGAACTACCTGTAAGAATAAGGGTCTTTATTTTGGAAGGCGATTTTAACACATGCACGAGTGCCACATGTCCACCCAATGAATTTCCCAGCATGTGAATTCCGTCGTAGCCTTTATGATCGATGAATTTTCCGACAAATTTTTCAAGTCCCCCAACCGTTGTATGCAATAGGTCGAGTTCAAACAAGGGGAGCATGGGAACGATCACCTTATGGGTATGTCGAAAATGCTCAATGATGCCCGAAAAGTTACTCATGGCGCCGAACAGTCCATGTAAAAGCATCAGGGGTTCTCCCTCGCCTTCTTCAATGAACTTGAACTTGCCATCCTGCTTGATTTCGTAGGTCAGGCTCATGGAATGGTTATTGGTTGAAACTGGGTTAACAACAAAGAAAAACAAAATAGATGAAATCCGGTGCTTTTGTTTATGTCCCGATCAATTAGGATACAACTCAAGGAGCCAATTCCCCCAATTCAACAGATAATCAATGGATTGAGCATCGCTATTCTTTTTCCAACCCAAGCGAACCAGAAGTGAGAGAACAGCGGCATAAAGGGAGACCCACAAGAAAAGATTGACTGCCACACCCATGATTTTGTTTGCCGTTCCCAAGAAAATCAATTCCAGCGATTTCTCTATGATCTTTCCGATGAACTGGACACCGATGATACCTGCAAGAAGTGTAAGCAGAAAAGCAATGAGGGTCAACCAGGAACTATCGTCCTCCATTTCTTTTTTCAACAACTCCTCGACCATCCCGGAAAATTTCAGCGCTATGAAAAAAGCAACAGCATAGGATAACAGTTCAAAAACCGACATCACCAGCCCTTTGGTCCACCCGCGGTAGACTGCCCAAACCAAGATAACCAGTAAAAGTAGATCGACTGTCATATTAGGAAAGGAGCTGCTTGACCAAGGCAGAGATCATCTTGCCATCGGCCTTTCCAGCAAGTTGCTTTGTGGCAACACCCATCACCTTGCCCAACCCGCTGGCATCGCTTACTCCCAATTCGGAGATGATCTTGGTTAGCACCTCTTTTACTTCATCCTCACTCATTTGCTTGGGAAGAAATTGCTCAATCACGTCCATTTCCTCTTTTTCCTTCTGTGCCAAATCCATTCGGTTCTGACGCTCGAAGATTTCCAGAGAATCCTTGCGTTGCTTTACCAACTTCTGCAACAACTTGATTTCAGTGTCGTGCGATAACACTTCGGTGGCGCCTTCAGCTGTTTTAGCCAATAAGACGGCTGATTTGATTGCACGCAATGCACGCATGGATACTTCATCTCTAGCAAGCATTGCTTTTTTTAGGTTTTCATTTACGGTTAGTTCGAGACTCATTGTGTTTCCAGTGATTTTTTGAATTTAGTATAAAAGCCTTTTGCAAATGTTTTCATTTCGCCCGATAACTCCTTTTGATGGGTAGCCCTATCAAACGTATCGGCCATGGTCATCATCGTTTGATAAACGAAATCAGCCATTTCATCAACCATCATTTCTTTCGTCCACAAATCAATGCGCAATGCTGCTTTCTCTTTACCATCCCAAAATGAAATCATCATGGCTTTGGCATCCTGCTTCTCTTCCGAGTTGGATTGTGTTGCATTCCATTGGATCTGATGAGGAATCTTTTGATCGTCGAGATTCACGTCTATGGTGATGGTAGATGAAGTCATGTGTTGATTTTGTAGGTCGCAAATTTAACGAAAGAGTCCCAATCCCGTTCCGATCATCTCATTCCGCATTTGCTCATCGTTGTAAATGCGGATCAGCTTCTCGCCGATATCCCCGGGATCCTGCTCATTAAAATACATTCCGGCACCGTCGGTGAGCTCCGACATGCTGCTGTTTTCTGCAGTCAGCACCGCTACTCCAGCTTGCATCGCGTTTAAGAGCGGTATTCCAAAACGCTCCCATCTACAAGGATGAATGAGGGCATAGGCTGCGCTGATCAATGAAACATCATCCACTGGGGTTGGACGAGGGATGAGTACAATGTCATTTTTGTATCGATAGGTTTCGAGTGCCGAAAGTAGAGGAACTGAAAACTTTCCCTGAGCTCCAGTAAAGACCAACTTCATATTACTGCTCGTTCGTTTTTTGAACTGACTGAATCCTTTTAACAACGACAGAATGTTACAGGCTGGATGCAGTGGAGATCGGCAAACAAAAAATGCATCTCCCTGTGTAAACTGATACCGTACCACATCCCTCGCGTCTTCGTCTGTTGGAAAATACATTTCACTGTACGGCGGATCCATGATCTGAATGCGCTCGGAAGGAATTTCTAGAAAATTGACAAGTGCTGTTCGGGTGAATTCGGTAAACACGAAAATAGGTTCTTGCGACTTCACTGCTTTTTTTAACCATTGGTTCTCTCTCCACCGCTCCAACCATCCAATGCATGCAGCATTGGATTGATGATAGAGATCATGCACCAGTATTCCACTGAGGGATGTGGAAAATGCTTCAGCACTTTCCCGTATACCCATCAGTTCCGAAGGGACTGTCTCTTTAAAATAGAACCCACCCATACGGCAAAGATATAGTTAGTCGACTCATCTGATTTATCTTTACCACTCAAACGCTTTTCATGAAAAAATCGACCCAATTCATACATGCTGGAGCACACCCTGATCCAAGTACCGGTGCAATCATGACCCCCATTTACCAAACTTCGACCTATGTGCAGGAAGCGCCAGGAGTAAATAAAGGATTTGAATATGCGCGTTCTCAGAATCCTACACGTCAGGCACTGGAAGAGGCCTTGGCAGTAATCGAAGAAGGTCGATTTGGACTGGCATTCTCTTCTGGAGTGGCGGCTACCGATGCCGTAATCAAATTATTAAAACCTGGAGATGAAGTGATTGCCGCGAACGATATGTACGGAGGAACCTACCGCCTCTTCAGCAAAATCTTTCAAAAATTTGGGATCGTTTTTCATTATGTGGATATGGGAAATATCGAACATGTTGCAGCAGTGATCAATGCAAAAACACGGTTGATCTGGGCTGAAACTCCTACCAATCCACTGATGAATATTGTCGACATCCGAGCGTTAGCAGAACTGGCCAAGAAAAATGCCATCCTCCTGTGCGTGGACAATACGTTTGCCTCACCTGCATTGCAAAATCCACTCACACTGGGCGCGGACATGGTGATGCATTCGGCTACCAAATATTTGAGTGGACACAGCGATGTGATTCAGGGCGCACTGGTAATAAACGATAAAGCCCTGCGCGATGAATTGTACTTTATACAAAAAAGTTGTGGGGCAGTACCGGGACCAATGGACTGCTTTCTGGTGCTGCGCGGGATCAAAACATTGGGACTCCGAATGGAGCGCCACTCGCAAAACGGCGCCGTCATTGCACAGTACTTAAAACAACATCCTGCAATCAAAAAAGTCTACTGGCCTGGATTTGAAGATCATTCGGGACATGCCATAGCAGCAGCCCAGATGAAGGGCTTTGGCGGGATGATCAGTTTTGAACTTCAAAATGAAAGTTTGGATGCAGCAAAAAAAGTGCTATCTGGAACGCATCTGTTTTCATTGGCAGAAAGCCTGGGGGGCGTAGAATCTCTGATCAACCATCCTGCCAGCATGACGCATGCTTCTATTCCACGTGAAGAACGAATCAAAAACGGCTTGAGCGATACCCTGATCCGATTGTCCGTTGGCATCGAGGATGCAGACGACCTGATTGCGGACCTGGAAAAAGCGATTCAACTTTCGCTTCACTAAATGGATGCACAAATTTCTTCCATCGAACCGCATACAGAAGCATTGCTGAATCAGCAGTTGAAGCGATTCAACAAAAAAGAATTCATTGAAAAGGATCCCATCAGTATCCCGCACGCCTTTTCACAACAACAGGATGTTGAGATTGCGGCATTCTTTGCAGCGCTATTCGCCTGGGGCAACCGAACTACCATCATTCAAAAATGCAACGACTTGATGCAGCGCATGGACCGCGCACCGCATGCATTTGTAGTGGGACATCAGCCGAAGGATCTTAAAAAATTAATCGATTTCAAACACCGTACGTTTAATGCGACTGATCTGCTGCACCTCGTGCGCTTTCTTCATCACCATTATTCGTCTAATGCAAGTCTAGAAACTGCTTTCACTCGTGGAATGAAAAAATCCGACGAAACAGTGGAGGGGGCACTCATCCATTTTCATCGCTACTGCTTTTCGCTGGAAGATAGTCCCCCACGATCCAGAAAACACATCTCCACTCCAGAATCGGGTTCTTCTTGCAAACGGCTCAACATGTTTTTGCGCTGGATGGTCAGAAGGGATAAGGCAGGTATTGATTTTGGCATCTGGAAAGGCATACGCAGCAATCAGCTGGTTTGTCCCCTTGACATCCATGTACAACGAATGGCGTTTCAATTGGGACTTATTACAGTTCAGAAATCAGATTGGAAAACTGCCGTTGCTCTTACAGAGCGACTAAAAGTACTGGATGACCGCGACCCGGTCAAGTACGACATCGCACTCTTCAGCATGGGGGCGAATCCGGTCTAATGATTAACTTTGCTGCTTCAACAACATGCGCTGATGTCAACATCCCATTTATCCGAACAAGAGATTATACGCCGCGAAAAATTGGCTACCCTGCATGCCTTGGGTATCGATCCATACCCCGCCGCTGCATTTCCGGTAACCATCAGCTCCACTGAGATCAAATCGGGTTATCGTGGAGAAGAAAACAAAGCTGATTTTGCAGATGTGAAACTGGCAGGGCGACTCATGGGCATTCGCGATATGGGAAAGGCCTGCTTTGCAGTACTGCAAGATCATCAAGGGAAGATCCAGATCTATGTTAAACGAGACGAGATTTGTCCCACTGACGATAAAACACTTTACGACAACGTTTGGAAATCACTCGATATCGGCGACATCATTGGTGTTCAAGGCTATGTATTTACTACCAAGACGGGCGAAACTTCGGTTCATGTGCAATCGCTCACGCTGCTGAGCAAGGCATTGAAACCCCTGCCGGTGGTAAAAGAAAAAGAAGGTGAAACGTTTGATGCGGTCACCGATCCGGAATTCAAGTACCGTCAACGCTATGCGGACCTCATCATTAATCCGCATGTAAAAGAAACCTTTCTTAAACGATCCAAGCTGATCAATTCAATCAAAGAGTTTTTGAATAGCCGCGGTGCGATTGAAGTCGATACCCCTGTACTGCAAAGCATCCCCGGCGGAGCCGCTGCTCGCCCGTTCACTACCCATCATAATGCGTTGGACATTCCTATGTACTTGCGCATCGCAAATGAATTGTATTTGAAGCGCCTCATCGTAGGTGGCTTTGATTGGGTCTATGAGTTCTCGCGGAACTTCCGCAACGAAGGAATGGACCGCACGCATAATCCGGAATTCACCGTATTGGAATTTTACACCGCCTACAAAGATTACCTGTGGATGATGGATACCACAGAGCAGTTGTTGGAAAAAGCAGCAATTGACGTAAACGGCACCACCGATGTAGTAGTAGGCGATAGAACGATCAGTTTCAAAGCTCCGTTTCAGCGCATTACCATGTTCGATGCGATCAAAGAACATACAGGTTTCGACATCAGTGCTATGGATGAAGATGGCATACGGGATGTATGCAAGCAACTGGGCATTCACGTTGAAAAGAGCATGGGTAAAGGCAAACTGATTGATGAGCTATTCGGTGAAAAATGCGAACACCATTATATACAGCCCACCTTCATCACCGACTATCCAATTGAAATGAGTCCCCTCACCAAAAAACACAGAAGCAAAGCGGGACTGGTAGAGCGTTTTGAACTGATGGTGAATGGTAAAGAAATCGCCAATGCCTATTCTGAGTTAAATGACCCAATCGATCAACGTGCTCGCTTTGAGGATCAAGTAAAGTTGATGGAGCGAGGCGATGACGAAGCCATGTTCATTGATCACGATTTTCTGCGTGCCCTGGAATATGGAATGCCGCCAACAGCAGGCATTGGGTTTGGAATTGATCGCATTTGTATGCTATTGACCAACTCTCCTTCTATTCAGGATGTGCTCTTGTTCCCGATGATGAAGCCCGAGAATTAATTCTTGACTTTCATCATTCCGTTCATCAAGGTCCAGTGACCCGGAAACGTACACACATAAGGATAATCACCCACAGTTGTAGGCGCTTTGAATTTTAATGTAAAGGAACGTCCGGGATCAACCAGCGGAGTGTAGAACAATACCTCAGATAATGAAGGAACATAATTCTTCTCTGCTCCTTTATCATCTTTCATCATAGCATCTCCTGCTTTTCCAACCTTCTCCATGGCGCCTGGACGGGTAATCACGAGATTGTGCTGCATGGCATCTGGATTCTCGAGAATGATCTCAACCTGTTGTCCCGGTTTCACTGTAAACTCTTTCAGATCGTACTTCATCGCTTCCCGGATGGTCTTAATTCGAATTCTTTTAATGCTTGGATCTGCGGAAGCCTTTGGAGGCAGGTTAGCGGCATTGAAATTCCATCCATCGTTCAATGATTTTTCCAATGCGGACTTCAATGCGGGATTCGCAGCTGCTATGCGTTTACGAATTGCTGCAAGCGTATCTGTCGATGCCACAGAAGCATAACTACGCATGGCTCTGAGCAGTGCAAACTGATTCATATCTGCAGGTCGCTGAAAACTGATCTTCTGGATGCGTGAATTATTGTTCTTGATCGATTCACGAATCTCATTGGCTTTATCAATTTGCGCTGAAAGCACATACTCTCCTTCTACATCCGTAGAGAAAGAAATGGTACCAACCCAGGGACCATTGATGTTCCGATTGATGGAAACAGTCTCCCCTGCTTTAATTCCTTCTTTGTAATTGCGACTGACCTGATCGAACTTGTACCCCATACCCTCAAATCGGATATCAATCGGAATGTATACATCGGCAGGCAAATCAATCTTGCCTTGGTTTTTTACTTCAATTGTAACAGCGATGCGTTCCCGAACAGATGGAGCAGATGGTTCAATTTTAAAATTAGAAATCACCAAATCGATGCCCTCAGAGGAAGCAGCTACTGCAGGAACAGCTGCATGCTGGGCATGATTCATGGTCTTTGCAGGGACTGGCTGAGAAGCAGAGCGTGACAATTGCCGTGCTAGATGCTGCTTGAGTAATCGACCATTGTTTGCAGTCAACACGCAAGAAAATGCATCCGGCAACCATCGATCGTTCTCCTCTTTTGAAACATCCATCCGTTTGAAAAAAGCCTCTTCATGAACAGCAGTCAGGGGCGATTTGGACATCAACAACAATGCATTCAACACCACTAGCGGTTCAGGATCATTCAATAAATTATAACTCATCACCAGATCCATCGCTTTGCTACCGGGCATCAAAGTTTTTACAGCATTGTTGCGAACCTGGCCGGATGGATGACGCAGACCCATCTCAATGGCTGAGGGATCCAATGCATTTAAGCCTTTTAAGGTCCATAAAGCATGAATTACGGGAGCATTGATGCCAATTTCATCGACAGAAACATCCTCCAACATTTTTTTCAATGCAGGTACAACATCCGAGTTGTTGCGTTCTACCAGCATACGTTGTGCATGCATTCGCCAAAACAGATTATCGCTTTTCAATGCACGAAGCAAGCCGTCTACATCATTTGGATGGAGCTCAAGCGGTTGGTACTTCGGTGCGTGGTTGTAAGAGACGCGATAAATGCGACCATGAGTAAAATCGCGCAAATCGGTTTCATAAGCATTGCCAGTTCCATTCTTGAATCCCTCCGGAACAGGATTGTGCTGAACGATATAGCTGTACCAATCGGCAACCCATACCGCTCCATCGGGTCCAACTTCTGCAAATACCGGCGCAAACCATTCATCTGCACCGGCCATGAGATTGAATGCTTCTTTATCTGAGAAGTCAGTGCCGCGCTTCACCAAGTTGTTCTGATGCAAAACGTGACCGGTAGGCTCAGCAACAAATGCAATTTGATTCCAATATTTTTTTGGAAAAGCACGAGCCGTATAAAAATTATGACCCGCTGCAGCAGTGAAGCCTCCAAATGCGTCTACTTGTCGCACTTTTTCTGTTATCGGCTTCATATCCCTATGGGTATCCGTAGAACGACTTCCATTCTCTGCGCCTTTACGGGAATTGAAATAATGATTAGGGATTGCCATGTACCATCCATGGGAATTGTTGGCGGTGGAACCAAATACATCATTGGCCTCATTGAAAGAAAATCCCCAAGTATTATTCGAGGTGGAGGTCATCCATTCCAGTTGACTGCCATCCGGTTTGAAACGAAAGAACGCTTGTCCAAATTGAATCGTGTCTTTGCTGTTCCCAATTACTCCCTTAAATCCTGAATAACCTACACAACCCCAGATCCAATTATCAAAACCATAATGCAGATTGGATGGACCCGCATGCGTATCAAATGTCCCAAATCCAGAAAAGAGAATTTTTTTGACATCGGCTTTACCATCCCCATCGGTGTCTTTTAAGAATAACATATGTGGAGCTTGTGCAACAAGTAGTCCCCCGTTTGCAAAGACCATTCCAGTTGGAATGCTTAATCCCTCCGCAAAGCGAGTAAACCGATCGGCTTTGCCATCATTGTTCGTGTCTTCACAAATCAGGATATAATCACTTCCTCCATCTTCTTTTCGTTCATTGGGATAATCTTTAGTGATAAGGACAAATAGTCGACCCTTTTCATCCCAGCTCATGGCAATGGGATGCATCACGTTGGGTTCTGCTGCAAACAATTCGAGTGTAAAATCGACCGGGACTTGAATGTGTTTCATCGACTCTTCCGGAGACAAGGGAAGCTGCTGGAGTTGAATACCCGGACGTTTTTCGTAGTTAGGAAGTTTTGCTTCCTTGTACTGGAACGTTTGAGGATTTCGGGCGATATACGACATGTACGCATTGTCGTTCAGCGTCCACAGTATAGCATAATACAATAAGTCTTGAAATCCAGAAGTATTCCATGTACGTTCGTCGTGCCCCAATGCAGTGTAAAACACTTTTCCTTGACCAAAACGGCGCGTCCACGCATAAGGCTCTGTTTTTGAATCGGGCCGGTCTTTTAGTTGATCGGATTTAATCTCTCGCGTAGCGAGTACATTATTATCCGGCTGCAATTGACTATGCAAATAGGTTTCATCAAAGACAGTGAAGGGCTTCATTGCTTTCATGATGCCGCTTTCCGGTTGGGTGATGGTGAGTGTGATTGAATCCATCGTATGTCGCCAGAATTGTCCCCCCACCAACTTCACATATGCATCTGAGTTTCGAAAACAATAAGAAGCGCAGTGAATTGGAAGAAATCCTTTTCCTGATGCTACGAAATCCAGCAGGGCTTTTTCAGCGCTGGAATCGATCTTATCCCAATTGGCATAAATCATGAGCGCGTCGTACTTGCTCAGGTTCTCTTTATTCAAATCACTGAGATCGTCGGTGTAGGTGAAGTTGATTCCTTTTGGACCCAATGCGGCCATAAGGGAAGGAATGCGTTCAATGGGACGATGATGTCCATTATCGCCCAGAAATAAGACTTCAACGCGCCGACCTTTCTGTGCAAAGACAGAAGTGGAGAGTAATAAGAAAATCCATAAGCGAGTAAGCATAACGGTTGTAGGTTGTAAGTTGTAGGTTAAAGGTTGAAGTTGGGGACTTGAATCAGTGCACCACCCTGCAAGGCCGATTCATGCGCGAGAATACCAACGGAAGTCCAGTTAGCAGATTGCGCTGCATTGGGGAAGGGATCACGATCCTCAACCAGTGCCATGATGAACTCATGCGCCAAATGGGGATGGGATCCACCGTGACCTGCACCTTGTGTGAAACTGAGATGCGTATTTTCGGTTATATCGTAAACCCCTTTGGTAGTAAAATCTCGAATGCCTTCAGGGAGCAGGTGAGCATAATCGGGGACTTTTACTTTTTTAGGGATTTCAGATTCGGGGAGCTTGGCAGTATGCAGTACATGATCTTCGTGCTCAATCAACGTCCATTCAAAAGATTGTTTGGATCCGTATACTTCAAAACTTTCGCGGTACTGTCGCGCTACATCAAACAACGAACGATACACATAGGCACTCAAATCAGAATCTCTGAATTTGATATGAGCTGATTCAATGGCGAAGGGAGAATGATGGATTTTTGCCAGTTCTTCGCGGATGGTTCCTGAACCGAAGCAGGAAACATAGTCAGCTTCTAATTTTAGCAGTCCCGCTACTGGTCCCACGCAATGCGTGGCATAATGCATCGGAGGTAACCCCGGCCAGTAATCCGGCCAACCATCCATGTCTTGTTGATGAGAGGCTTTTAGAAACTGTACTTTACCTAGAGCTCCTTTTTCATATAACTCTTTTACAAATAGAAATTCACGGGAGTATACTACGGTCTCCATCATCATGTATTTCTTTCCGGTTTCTTTGCATGCTTGAACAATTTTCATGCAATCATCTACGGAAGTCGCCATCGGAACCGTACAGGCCACGTGTTTACCTGCATAGAGCGCTTTGAGGGATTGTTCAGCGTGGTTGGGGATGGGTGAATTGATGTGTACAGCATCGATATGGGGATCTTTCAATAATTCATCGTAATCAGTATATCGGTTTTCAATTCCAAATGCATCTCCTATTGCATTGAGTTTTGATGCCGTTCTTTGGCAGATGGCATACATGTTGACATGAGGATGTCGTTGGTAAATTGGAATGAACTCTGCGCCGAATCCGAGTCCCACTATAGCAACATTGACTTTCATATTATATGAATTGTTTTATGTATTGGATGCTTTGTTTGGCCAACTCCATCTCGGAAGCAAACATTTTTCTCCAAATGTTTGCAGCGGTGAGTCGCGTACTGAATGCTTCTATGCTGATCATTCCTTCGTATCCGATGGCTTTCAAGGCAGCAAGCGTAGCGGGAAAATCAATCTGTCCACTTCCCAGTGTGGAGCGGTCGTTTTCTGAAAGCTGTACATGAATGATGCGATCACCGGCCATTTGGATGGAGCTCACCGGATCTTTTTCTTCGATGTTGGCATGAAAAGTATCAAACATCATCTTGCAATTGGGATGATTGATAGAGTCTACCAAGGCGATCAACTCGGCAGTAGAGGTGACCAGATAACTTTCAAATCGGTTAAGGAATTCGAGTCCCACTGTAATCCCTTCCCGTTGTGCATGCTCCGCGAGCAGTCGCAGGTTTTCTCGTGCCCACTCCAATTCCTGAGCGGTGGGACCTTTTCCGGAAA
>JAFMES010000048.1 GCA_017856605.1 Chitinophagaceae bacterium | reverse complement strand
CGTGGTTGCAGGTGCCGGATCAGTCAAATCGTCTGCCGGTACATATACCGCTTGAACCGACGTGATAGAACCATTCTTGGTAGAAGTAATGCGCTCTTGCATCAGTCCCATCTCCGTAGCCAACGTAGGCTGATATCCTACCGCAGATGGCATACGACCCAGCAAAGCGGAAACCTCAGAACCTGCTTGAGTGAAACGGAAGATGTTATCAACGAAAAACAGAATGTCTTTTCCTTTGCCTTCTCCATCGCCATCACGGAAATATTCTGCAATGGTAAGTCCGCTCAACGCCACACGAGCACGAGCTCCTGGAGGTTCATTCATTTGACCAAATACAAAGGTTGCCTTTGAATCTTTCAATCCATTCATATCCACTTTATCCAAATCCCATCCACCTTCTTCCATGCTGTGCTTGAAAGCATCTCCGTATTTCATGATGCCTGCTTCGATCATCTCTCTCAACAAATCATTTCCTTCGCGGGTACGCTCACCCACACCGGCAAATACAGAAAGACCACCGTACCCTTTTGCAATGTTATTGATCAACTCTTGAATCAATACTGTTTTACCCACACCTGCACCTCCGAACAATCCGATCTTACCGCCTTTTGCATACGGTTCGATCAAATCGATGACCTTGATCCCGGTAAACAATACCTCAGTTGCTGTACTCAGTTCTTCAAACTTGGGTGGCTTGGCGTGAATGGCCCTGCCTTTTTCTTTTGAAACGGCAGGCAATCCATCAATCGGGTCACCGGTAACATTAAACAAACGACCATTAATGGCCTCTCCGGTTGGCATGGCAATTGCCTTTCCGGTATCAATCACATCCACACCTCTTACCAATCCCTCGGTTCCATCCATCGCAATGCAACGAACACTGTCTTCACCCAAGTGCTGTTGCACTTCCAGAACAAGCTTATCGCCGTTCTCACGTGTGAGTTCCAATGCATTGTAAATCTCTGGAAGTTGACCTTCAAAAGCTACGTCAACCACCGCTCCGATTACCTGTTTGATTTTACCCTTGTTTGACATGACCTGCTAGTGTTAATGCTGTTATTCGTTTCAGGCCGCAAAGGTAAGCAGGATGGGGACATCAAAAAAATCAGGCAGGGAATTTTTTCCCCCGATTTCAACTCAGAGCTGGGTAAACAACAATCCAGCCAAAACGGCTCCCAACAAGGGACCAGCTACCGGCACTACGGCATACCCCCAATTACTGCTCCCCTTTCCGGGTATAGGGAGGATGGCATGTGCTATACGGGGACCCAAATCACGGGCAGGATTGATGGCGTAGCCGGTGGGACCGCCAAGGCAGAGTCCGATTCCCAACACCAACAAGGCAACAGGAAGTGCATCAAGCGAACCAAGTTTCAATTCCCCTTTTTGGATAAAGAGAATGGCCAACATAAAAACACAGGTGGCTATGATCTCGGTAATTAAATTATTCAGTGGCCGATGAATGGCCGGACCAGTTGCAAATACCCCTAATTTGGTCTCAGCATCAGCCGTTGCTTCAAAATGATCGCTGTAGGCGACATACGTCAACAAGGATCCAAGCAACGCTCCGCAATATTGTGCCAATATATAACTAGGAACATCTTGCCAGGGAAATTTACCTGCAACAGCGAGTCCCACTGTAACTGCAGGATTCAGGTGCGCTCCACTAGCATCAGCAGAAATGAACACGCCTACAAAAACAGCTATCGCCCAACCAAAAGCAACGACTATCAGTCCCGCTCCATTGCCTTTCGTTTTATTCAATGCAACATTGGCAACTACACCTGTGCCGAGGGTAATGAGCACAGTGGTTCCAATCAATTCAGAAATAAAGGGTGTCATAAGGGTCAATTTGATACAATATATGAAAATCTCCTATTCGGATACGTGAATCAGGTACTGTGTTGCCAACTCTCGGAATTGAGTCACCTGCTCCTCTTCCCAATCTTTGTCTTTGTCCAATAAAGGCGCCATGATTCGAGCAACTATTGGTGCCGCTTCTAGTGCAGCCCGGGCATCCAAGAGCAACATGCGACATCGCCTGGCCAGGATGTCTTCAACTGTCATGGCCATTTCCATTTTGACGGACCACACCACTTCTGCTCTTCGGTACTCGTGATTGGGATGTACTTTAACGGAAAGCATGGGATCCTCTTGCATCCATTGTTGTATGATATCAGCATCCGCTCCATACGATGAAAGAAAATCACCATACCGCACCGAGCTGGTATACCCATGCAAGCGTAAATTCTTTGTACTGCACTTAACAGCTGGTAGCTTAGAAATGAATGCTGCATTATTAACCGCGTCATTGGCCATCTTACGGTAGGTGGTCCATTTCCCCCCGGTAATTGTAACCAATCCGCTGAGTGAAACCATAATGGTGTGATCACGGGATGCCAATGCTGTATTATCTGCATTGGTCGATTTTACCAGAGGACGCAGTCCCGCATAAACAGATAGTACGTCTTTGCGGTCTATTCGCTTTTCATTGTACTCGTTAAAATGACTGATGATGAATTCAATTTCCTCCTCTAATGCGACCGGCTCTTCGCTGATGCTGTCCAAAGGGGTATCAGTTGTGCCAATCACCACATGGTCCTGCCAGGGAAGTGCAAATAGAACTCGTCCATCTCTTGTTTTGGGTATCATCAACGCATGTGCACCGGGAAAAAATTTTTTATCTATCACCAAGTGTACCCCCTGAGAAGGCATTACCATGGCAGGCGATGCCGGATCATCCATATCCAATATGGCATCTACAAAAACACCTGTGGCATTGATAACCGACTTTGCAGCAATCTCCACACGAGTCCCTTCCAACTCCAATTCTGCTTCTACTCCCACGACTTTTCCTTTTTCCTTTTTTAAGGATGTAACCGAAGCATAATTCAGAACTGTGGCACCTTGATCGTGCGCAGTCATCGCCAGCGCAATGGCAAGTCGAGCATCATCAAATTGTCCGTCGCTATACCGAATGCCTCCCTTTAATCCAATTTTTCGAATGGATGGCATTGCGTTCAATACAGTAGACTTGCTCAGCCAATTGGTTTTACCCACGCTTCTTCGTGCAGCAAGCAGATCATACACCATCAATCCTATCCCGTAAAACCATTTTAGAAAATAGCTGTAGACAGGAATGATGAACGGCTGTATGCGTGTAAGATGCGGGGCGTTGGAAAGCAGGTAACTTCTTTCTCGCAACGCTTCAACTACGAGTTTGATATTTCCTTGAGCCAGATAGCGAACTCCGCCGTGAACCAGTTTGGTACTGCGACTCGAAGTCCCTTTTGCAAAATCATTTTTTTCAAGCAACAAGCACTTATATCCCCTTTTACTGGCATCAACTGCAATACCCAGCCCAGTGGCTCCACCTCCGATAACGATGAGGTCCCATTGCTTCGTCTCCTGCAATGCACGTATTGATTCCTTTCTGTTCACGTTAATTCATATCAGTTTGACCAACTCAATACCGATTTTACTGCGCGTTGCCACTCGTGAATGAAGTGCTCTTTGCGTTTCACATCCATGGTAGGACTGAACGTACCGGATACACTCCACTGTGATGCTATTTCTTCAACACTTGACCAATACCCCGAAGCGAGTCCTGCTAAATACGCCGCACCGAGTGCGGTTGTTTCAATCACTTCTGGTCGCAATACATTAACACCTAGAATATCCGATTGGAATTGCATCATCAAATCATTAACGGTTGCTCCACCATCTACCCTCAGTTCCGCAATTGGTACACCTGCATCCGACTCCATAGACTTTAACACATCATGGGTTTGCAATGCAATGCTCTCCAATGTAGCACGTGCAATATGCGCATCGGTCGTACCTCTGCTGATTCCAAAAATTGCACCCCGCGCATACGGATTCCAATACGGGGCTCCCATTCCGGAAAAAGCAGGTACTACAACTACTCCCCCATTGTCCTCAACCGAAGTTGCTAGAGCTTGCACTTCTCCTGAACTACGAATGATTTTAAGTCCGTCCCGCAACCATTGTACCGCTGCCCCAGCAATGAATACACTGCCCTCTAATGCATAGTGGGTAATTCCGTTGAGTTGCCAGGCGACAGTAGTAAGTAAATTATTTTTTGAAGGTACCGCCCGTGTTCCGGTATTCATAAGCATAAAACAACCGGTTCCATAGGTATTCTTTACCATTCCTTCCTTGATGCACATTTGTCCGAATAGTGCCGACTGTTGATCACCGGCCATACCTGCAACAGGAACAGCTGACATTCCAATGGCAGAAGCACATCCATATACTTCACTGTTGCTTTTTACTTGTGGCATCATGGTGCGAGGAATGTTCATCAAATCCAATAATTCCTGATCCCAATCCAGTGTATGCAGATTGAACAACAAGGTCCTGGAGGCATTGCTTACGTCCGTGGCGTGGACTTTACCTTCTGTGAGTTTCCATAACAACCAGCTGTCAACAGTTCCAAATGCCAACTCTCCTTTTTCGGCCCGAGCACGCGCTCCTGGAACATGTTCTAAAATCCAACGCAATTTGGTACCTGAAAAATAGGCATCGACTACCAGTCCCGTTTTTTCTTGAATCAGTTGCGCCTTTCCCGCCTGCTTGATTTCATCACAATACGCAGCAGTTCTTCGATCTTGCCACACAATGGCATTGTATACCGGCTCACCTGTTTTTTTATCCCATACAATCGTAGTTTCCCGCTGATTGGTGATGCCAATCGCATGCACCTGATCAGCCTTGATGCCCAGTTTTAACATGGCCTCTTTTGCAACAGCTGCCTGACTAACCCATATCTCGAGGGGATCGTGTTCCACCCAACCGGATTGAGGAAAGATTTGCTTGAATTCCTTTTGTGCCACAGCAACGATGGAGCCGCTTTTATCGAATAGAATTGCCCTGGAACTGGTTGTGCCCTGATCCATCGATAAGATATACTGCATAACTGGATGTTTTGAGTCTGATTGTGGATGAGCATCTAAGTTAAACCTTTCTTATCTTGCGCAAGAATGGAAAATTTCGTTGTCTCTGCGCGGAAATACAGGCCTCAACACTTCTCAAGCGTTGTGGGACAATCGCACATCACCACTACGCTGAAGAATGCGATTCTGCAGAAACACCTGGCCCATGCGTTTCTATTTTGCGGTCCCCGCGGTGTAGGTAAAACCACCTGCGCACGGATCCTAGCCAAAACCATCAATTGCGAAAACATAACTGCTGAAGGCGAAGCATGTGACAGTTGCACCTCCTGTGTTTCATTTGAAAGCGGATCCACGTTCAATGTGCACGAACTGGATGCTGCAAGTAATAATTCAGTGGATGATATCCGGGAACTGATAGAGCAGGTTCGCTTTGCACCACAATCGGGTCGCTATAAAGTATACATCATCGATGAGGTGCACATGCTCAGCGCTTCTGCGTTCAATGCATTCCTTAAGACCTTGGAGGAGCCCCCAGCGCACGCCATTTTTATTTTGGCAACCACAGAAAAACATAAAATACTTCCCACCATTCTATCGCGGTGTCAAATTTTTGATTTTCGTCGCATTACCCCTGCCGCCGTTGCAGCACATCTTGAAGAGATCGCAAACAAAGAAGGGATAAAAGCAGAGCCGGAAGCCCTGCAAATTATTGCTCAAAAATGCGATGGGTGCATGCGTGATGCACTGAGTATCCTGGATAAGATTGTAAGCTTTACCAATGCCAACCTCACCTATTCCAATACATTAGAACACCTGAATGCATTGGATGAGGATTATTTTTTCCGACTGCTGGACATGCTGATCAAAGAGGACCTTCCCGGTGTGCTTTCTTTATACGACGAAATCGATGGAAAAGGTTTTGAAGGAGACATGGTACTGGGATCGCTGAGTGAATTTTTCAGAAACCTATTGATCAGTAAAGAAGAACGTTCGATTCCTTTACTGCAGGTAATGGATGGATTTCGAGTCAAGTATTTGGAAGCGGCACGCTCCCTTTCTACCCCCTATATTATAGGAGCATTGAGCATCCTGCATGATGCGGAGACTAGCTTTAAGACAGCGCGCAATAAGAAACTACATGTAGAATTTCACTTGATCAAACTCAATTACCTTCAGCAGGCAGTGAGTCTGGTGACTGAAGAGCATGGTTCAAAAAAAAAACGACTGGATGAGATGAAGCCGGTGGCTTATCGCACCATCGGATTTCGCCCTCTCGCCACCCCTGCTCCCAAAACCGAATTACCAAAAGAGCCTAAAGCACCAGCGGCAGTTATTCCGCAGACCCCAACTGCTCCACAACAAGCAACCACTCCCGTAGCAGGTGCAGGTGCGTTAAAAAAGATCAGAGATCAGATACAGAATAGAAAAAAAGAGGCGCCCATCGTCCTCACCCTTACGGAGGAAAGTTTAAAAGAAGCATGGGCGGTTTACCTGGAACGGCTGACTGCAAATAATCAAGTTACCAGTCACAATAACCTAAAAGAAGCAAGAATCCAGATAATTGACCCGCACCTATTGGAAATTACAGCGGATAATCGGGTCCAATTGCAGTTCATAGAAACAGAGAAAATGGGACTTTCCCTTCACTTACAGGAATGGTACAACAATCCTAAAATCCAAGTATCACTCCTGCTTGATCCTTCTGCTGAAGAAACTGCAGTTGTAAAAGAACAGGTACTCTCAAAAAAGGACCAGTACTTGCGTTTGGCAAGCAAGTATCCTGTCGTGAATGACCTGAAAGAACGTCTGAATCTTGACCTGGACTACTAGTGGCCATAAACTTTCCACATCGGATTTGAACTTGCTCATTTTGGCGTAATTTCGGCCTTCCAAATCATCACCAACTAAAACGCAACAGTGCTATGGCAGAGGTCATCAGAATGCCACTTCTCAGCGATACCATGACAGAGGGGAAAATCGTGAAATGGAATAAGAATGTGGGCGATTCCGTGAAGAGCGACGACGTACTCGCAGATGTGGAGACCGACAAGGCAACGATGGAAGTAGTAGGATACGCCGACGGCACCCTGCTTTATGTGGGTTGCAAAGAAGGTGAAGCGGCTAAAGTAAACGACATCATTGCAATCGTAGGAAAACCCGGAGAAGATTTTCAATCCCTGATCCAAACTGCCCCTGCATCACCAGCTGCATCAGCTAGTCCTGCAGCTCCATCTTCCGCTCCTGCTGCGGCTCCAGCTTCAAACCCACCATCCACAACGGGTGTAACTGCAGAACAATTGGGAGTTACCGTAATCCGCATGCCTCTTCTCAGCGATACCATGACCAGCGGAAAGATTGTTCAATGGAATAAAAAAGTGGGTGATGTTGTGAAGAGTGATGATAACCTTGCAGATGTAGAAACGGATAAAGCCACCATGGAAGTGGTGGGATATGCAGAAGGTTCCTTGTTGTATGTGGGTGTTAAGGAAGGGGAATCCGCAAAAGTAAATGACGTCATTGCCATCATAGGCAAAGCGGGGACTGATATATCGGGATTGATAAATAATTTGACCTCTTCAGCCCCTGTAGCGCAGGCGGCCCCAGCTCCTGTAGTTTCAGCTCCAGTCGCAGCACCGGCTGCTGCAGCTGCTCCTGTCCAGACTTCAGCACCTGCAGAAGACGGAGGTAGAGTGAAAGCATCTCCATTGGCAAAAATGCTTGCAAAGGTCAAAGGCATTGACCTGGGTGCAGTAAGTGGATCAGGCGATGGTGGTCGAATCATTAAGAAAGATATCGATGATTATACTCCTGGTGCTGTAGCTCAATCGATTGCCGCTGCTCCTCAGTTTGTTGCCGGCAAAGAAGGGTTTGTTGACACACCGGTAACTTCCATGCGCAAAACGATTGCACGTCGTTTGAGCGAGAGCATGTTCACTGCTCCTCACTTCTATTTAGCAATGGAAATCTGCATGGATAATGCCATTAGTGCTCGTGCGCAACTCAACGAAGTAAGTCCAGTTAAAATATCCTTCCAGGATATGTTGATTAAAGCCGCAGCGCTCTCCTTGCGCAAACATCCTGCAGTAAACAGCAGTTGGATGGGCGAATTCATTCGTACTTACGAACACGTTCATATTGGATCTGCTATCGCATTACCTGAAGGTCTAATTGTACCTGTCATACGCTTTGCCGATCAAAAATCGCTTGCACAGATTGCAACCGATGCAAAAGGTTTATACGAAAAAGCCAGAAACAAGAAAATTCAACCACAGGAATTTTCTGGTAACACATTTACCATTTCCAACTTGGGAATGATGGATATTGATGAATTTACTGCCATCATCAACTCTCCTGACAGCTGCATTCTAGCAGTAGGTAAAATCAAGGAGGTAGTGGTGCGTAAGAATGATGGATTTGGAGTGACCAACATGATGAAAGTTACCTTGAGTTGCGACCATCGCAGTGTAGATGGAGCAGTTGGAGCAGCCTTCCTGCAAACCCTCAAGAAATACATGGAGAACCCCGTTACCATGCTTGTGTAATGAGCGGGAAAAAAACACTGGTCCTCGGTGCATCATCTAATCCAACCCAATACAGTCACCTTGCCGTGTTGAGACTAACTGCTGCTGGTCACGAAACGGTAGCCATTGGTCGTGAACCGTTTTCGATCGGAGGCGTAATGGTACTCGATCAGCCGGCTCCTTTCCCCAACATCGATACTGTCACGCTTTATTTAAATGCCAATCGGCAAGCAGCCTACGAGGAGTATATCCTTTCCTTGCATCCCCATCGCATCATTTTCAATCCTGGCGCAGAGAATCCAGAGTTCCTGAAACGTGCCTCTGAAAAAGGCATTGCATGCATAGAGGCCTGTACCTTGGTTCTGCTTTCTACCGGAGCTTATTGACGCGTAGGTTATCGCCAGACCGTATTTTCTGCAATTTTTAAGGTCCCCCTATGGGTACAACTACTCAATCTCATTGAATATCTACGTGTTTTGTACTAATCAGAATAGGTGTGCCGTTAAAGATGCGTACCCCTATGAAACTAAACAGAAATCCAAAGGCCCGTTTTTAATCCGTACCTAACTAACTATCCAGTATCCTAAGAATCGAACTAAACGTATTGTTTGATCGAAAGCCTCCTCTTCTCCAAGAGGAGGCTTTTTCGTTATTCCCCTTAGCCGGCATTCCTGCTTATCTTTGCACCATGAAATCCACTGTTCGGGTTCGCTTTGCTCCTAGTCCCACCGGGGGACTCCATCTGGGTGGAGTACGAACTGCCTTATTCAATTATCTCTTTGCTAAAAAACAGGGAGGAAGTTTTGTTCTGCGCATTGAGGACACCGATCAAACACGATTCGTTCCAGGTGCTGAACAATACATACTGGATTGCCTGGAGTGGTGTGGCATATCCCCCGATGAAGGTCCCCATCAACCCGGCCCTTACGGACCCTACCGACAAAGTGAACGCAAACCAATCTACCGGAAGTTCGCAGAACAATTGATCCAACAAGGACACGCTTACTATGCGTTTGATACTCCGGAAGAATTGGAGTCAATGCGCGAACGATTCAAATCAGAAAGCACTCCTTCTCCTCAATACAATGCCGCACTAAGAGGAAGCATGCGCAACTCGCTCACCCTTGATCCGGCAGAAGTCAATCGGCTCTTATCGGCGGGAACTCCACACGTCATTCGCATCCACGTTCCGGTTGGAAAAAAATTAGTGCTGAACGACATGATTCGCGGTGAAGTGGAGTTTGATACCAGTGAAGTCGACGACAAAGTTTTGCTCAAAGCGGATGGTATGCCCACCTATCATCTTGCCGTGGTAGTTGACGACTACCATATGAAGATCACACACGCTTTTCGTGGAGAAGAATGGCTTCCTTCGGCACCCGTTCATCTCTTGTTGTGGGAATATCTTGGATGGAAACAAGCAATGCCGCTCTGGGCGCACCTTCCTTTGATTTTGAAACCGGATGGACACGGTAAACTCAGCAAGCGCGATGGCGATCGGTTGGGATTTCCGGTTTTTGCAATGGATTGGTACGACCCGCGCACACAAGAGCTTACCCGAGGTTTCAAGGAAATGGGATTTCTACCCGAAGCTTTCATCAATATGCTCGCTTTATTGGGTTGGAACGACGGTTCGGGAGAAGAAGTTTTGGATCGTTCCCAATTGTGCGAGCGATTTTCTATTGAACGCGTTCACAAAGGAGGGGCACGGTTTGATTTTGAAAAAGCAAAATGGTTCAACCAAGAGTGGATCAAACGAAAGGAGAACATCGAGCTCCTGCCTTCTGTTGAACAGTTATTGGTGCAAGAAGGTCTGAGTGCATCCGCAGAACAATTGGTGGTGCTGATTGGATTGGTAAAGGAGCGGTGCCAGACCTTGAAAGATTTCATTCCACAGCTGGATTATTTTTTCAAGGATCCGGTTTCCATGGATTGGAATAGCATATCAAGTAAATGGGATAGCAAGAAGAACGTGTTTTTTGAGGAATGGGTTAAGCAGCTTAGTGAATTGAGCGAATGGACTGCCGTTGCGATAGAAAATTCATTCAAACAAGTTGCCGGTGAACAAGGGATAAAACCAGGAGATGTTCAGCTTCCCTTGCGAATTATGTTGGTCGGTGGCAAATTTGGTCCCCCGGTTTTCATCATTGCACAGTATCTCCATAAAGATGTTACCTTGAAACGCATTACCAGCGCACTCACTGTATTGAATCATGCAGCAGCATCCTGAAAATAGCCAACGACCCATTCGTGTTCTCATTGCCAAAGTGGGATTGGACGGACATGACCGTGGAGCAAAAGTCATTGCCACTGCATTGCGTGACGCTGGCATGGAGGTAATTTATACGGGACTGCGACAAACCCCGGAAATGGTAGTTGAAACTGCCCTGCAAGAGGATGTTGATGCAATTGGTGTAAGCATACTCTCAGGAGCACACATGACCGTGTTCACTCGCATCATCGAATTGATGAAGCAGAAAAAACTAAACGATGTATTGCTGACCGGTGGCGGGATCATTCCGGAAGATGATCGTGCTGCACTTTCTGCAATGGGCGTGGGAGAACTATTCCCCCCCGGTACACCATCACACGCAATCGCAACCTATATCCGAGAATGGACACATACGAATAGAACTTTTTAATCGCCTGCTATGGAAAATGTAATTCTAACCGAAAAGAAAGAGGGGTTGATGACAATCACCATCAACCGTCCTGAGAAACTCAATGCTCTTAACGCTTCCGTATTGCAATCGCTTCAGGAAGCACTGCACGAGTTACAAAGCGATGCATCATTACGAGGATGCATCATCACGGGCGCCGGAGAAAAAGCATTTGTTGCGGGAGCAGACGTTACTGAATTTATGAAGGCCGATAGACAGATCGGGAAAGAATTGGCGGAATTGGGACAACAACTGTTTTTAACCATTGAGCGTTCCCCAAAACCCATCATAGCAGCAGTCAATGGCTATGCCCTGGGCGGAGGTTGCGAATTGGCGCTGGCATGCCATTTTCGGATTGCGTCCGATACTGCTCGCTTTGGTCAACCGGAAGTCAACCTGGGCATCATACCAGGTTATGGCGGTTCACAGCGACTCACCCGGCTCATTGGAAAAGGACGTGCAATGGAATGGATGATGACAGGAGAATCTTATGATGCACAAGAAGCCTGGCGCATCGGACTGGTAAACCATGTTTGTCCCGCTGCTGAACTACAATCATTCACTGAAGCAAAGATGAGGATGATCATCAGCAAATCGAAAATAGCGTTAGCTCAAATCATCAAAGCAACCAATGCTTCCGAAGCCGGTGTGGATGAAGGCATGAAATCTGAAGCGGCTTGCTTTGGTGTAGCCTTCGCATCCGATGATATGCAGGAAGGGGTAAAAGCATTCATCGAAAAAAGGAAACCGCAATTCCAATAAAAATCAATCGGCGTTACGCTTTAAACATTGTTTATTTTTGAACATCAATAGACAGTATGGAATACAGAATAGAAAAGGATACCATGGGCGAAGTGAAGGTGCCAGTTGCAGCATATTACGGTGCCCAGACCCAGCGCAGTATTGATAATTTTAAGATCGCCCAGGACATCAACAAGATGCCCAAAGAAATCATTAAAGCATTCGCGTATCTTAAAAAAGCTGCAGCACTGGCAAACAAGGATGCAGGGGTGTTGGGAGCCGACAAATGTGCATTGATCGGACAGGTCTGTGATGAAATTTTAACCGGTTCATTGGACGAATATTTTCCGCTGGTGGTGTGGCAGACCGGGTCGGGCACACAGAGCAATATGAATGTGAATGAAGTAGTGGCATACAGGGGGCATGTACT
>JAFMES010000047.1 GCA_017856605.1 Chitinophagaceae bacterium | reverse complement strand
TCGATAGAGTGACGGAATATGCTGAAAGAATACCACTGCTTCATCCACGGTCATATCCAATACATCACTGATGGATTTTCCTTTGTAGCGGATTTCCAAGGTCTCCCGATTGTACCTTCTGCCGTTGCACTTTTCACAATGGACATATACATCTGGAAGAAAATTCATTTCAATGACACGCAATCCCCCTCCCTCACACACATCACACCGACCAGCTTTTACATTGAAAGAAAATCGTCCTGCATTGTAACCTCTGATCTTGGCTTCGGGGACTGCTGCAAAAAGCTGACGAATATCTGTGAAGAAATTACAATAGGTTGCGGGATTGCTCCGTGGCGTACGTCCAATTGGCGATTGGTCAATCTCAATAACTTTATCAATGTGTTCAAGTCCCACTATCTTTTTATACAACAAGGGTTCTGTTGAAGAATCATAACAGTGTTTACTCAAAATCGGGTAAAGCGTTTCATTGATTAAGGTCGACTTCCCACTTCCACTTACACCGGTTACCAATATGAACGTACCCAACGGAAATTCAACATCCACATTCTTTAGGTTATTCCCTCGAGCACCCATCAGACGAATGGAATGGCCATTGCCTTTTCGATGCTCGGCTGGAACCGTAATCTTTTTTTCTCCCTTTAAATAAAGCGCTGTCTCTGAGCCTGAATTACAAACATCTTTGGGTGTTCCTTCTGAAACAATGGTCCCACCATGAATTCCAGCTAAGGGACCCACATCTATCAAATGATCGGATGCCAACATGATGTCTTTATCGTGCTCAACAACCAACACACTGTTGCCCAGATCCCTTAAATTCTGCAGTGCTTTAATCAACTGCTGGTTATCGCGTTGATGCAATCCAATCGAGGGTTCATCAAGAATATAGGTGATGCCTTGAAGTTGGGATCCAATCTGTGTAGCCAATCGAATGCGTTGCGATTCACCACCACTCAACGTTCGTGTTGGACGATTGAGTGAAAGATAGCCTAGTCCTACATCCAACAAAAAACTAAGGCGACTCCTGATCTCTTTGAGAATATCTTTTGCAATTTGCTGCTGTTTGGCATTCAATCGTTTTTCCAAGCCATTGAACCAATTCGCCAACAGGGATAAATTCATTTCAGATAACTCATGAATATTTTTGCTGTCCATCTTGAACCAGAGGCTTTCTGGCTTCAATCGAGCACCATTGCAGGAAGAGCAGGATTTGAGCATCATGTATTTTTCAGCCCATTCTCGAACAGCATCGCTGGAACTGTCAGTAAACCAACGAATGATCATATTTACAACGCCGGGATAATCGATGGCATTATCCGGTTCGGATTGCGGCCCTTCTTCATTTCCATATAAAACGAGATGGAGCGCCGACTTACTGAGTTGATCAATGGGAGCTTTAATGCTAAAACGATGGCGCTTGGCCAATTGCTCCACCATATTGTAATAATAGGAATCGCGCGCTTCCCCTAAAGGCAAAACTGCACCTTCAGCAATGGATAAAGAACGATCGGGAATCAACGCATCGATGTTGATGGTGTATTCCTGACCAATGCCCTTGCAAGTAGAGCAAGCCCCGTAAGGAGAATTGAAAGAGAATGTATTGGGCGATGGCTCTTCATAGGATAGACCAGTTTCTGCACACATGAGTTGTCGACTGTATTGTCGAATTCGATCCGTATCATGCACAAGAATAAATATCAACCCCTTTCCAATTTGCATGGAACGTTGAATGCTTTGTGAAAGCCGAACTTTCATATCAGCAGTAACTGCAAGCCGGTCAACGACTACTTCGATATCGTGCATCTTATATCGATCGACTTGCATTTTTGGAACGAGATCCCGCATTTCCCCATCCACCCGAACTTTTACAAATCCCTTTTTTCTGGTTTCTTCAAAAAGTTCTCGGTAATGTCCTTTTCGACCTCTGACCAATGGTGCAAGTATCACAATCTTCTCTCCATTCAATCGATCAAAAAGATCAGCAACAATTTCTTCGTCACTGAACTTTACCATTCGCTTTCCGGTATGAATGGAAAAAGCCTCTGATGCACGCGCATACAGCAATCGTAAAAAATCATAAACTTCTGTCACCGTTCCAACCGTTGAACGCGGATTGCGATTGGTCGTCTTCTGTTCAATTGAAATAACCGGCGATAGTCCTGTGATTTGGTCAACATCCGGGCGCTCCATCTCACCCATGAACTGACGCGCATAGGTCCCAAAAGTCTCCATGTACCTGCGATGCCCTTCGGCATAAATGGTATCAAAGGCAAGTGACGACTTTCCGCTACCGCTGATACCCGTGATTACGACCAGGCTGTTTTTCGGGATGGAAACATCAATGTTTTTAAGGTTGTGCGCCCGGGCACCAGTTACTTCAATATAATCTCCTTTCTTCGGCATAGAAACGTAGCACCCAGCATTGGTTTTTTGGCGCAAATGCAAAAATACTTACCTTTGCGGCAGTTCTTAAATTTCTTATCGAGAAAGGCTGAGGGAATGGCCCGTTGAAGCCTTGACAACCTGTCGACTAAAAATCGATAAGGTGTCAATTCCAACCCCTAACGGGGGAAAGATAAGTCAGATAATTCTCTAGACACGATCTCACGATCCATAGCGAACCCATCTGACTCCAGATGGGTTTTTTTATGAGCAAAAACAAAGGAACATATCATTTTAGCGGGACGCTGGAGTTGGAATCCGGCCGATCCATTCGAGATTTCGATCTTGCCTATACCACTTGGGGATACCTCAACGAGGCAAAGGATAATGTAGTATGGATTTTTCACGCCATGACCGCAAACAGCGATCCGGCTGAATGGTGGCCAGGCATGGTGGGTGATGGAAAATTTTTTGACCCAACCCGCTACTTTATTATTTGTGTAAACATGCCAGGGGGATGTTATGGAAGCGTGGGTCCATTACACATCAATCCAGAATCAGGTGCTTTGTACCTTAAGGATTTTCCTTTTTTCACGCCCCGCGATATGGCGAAAGCTTACGATGCGTTGCGCATTCACCTAGGAGTAGAAAAGATCTACCTGGGTATTGGAGGATCAATGGGTGGACAACAACTGCTGGCCTGGGCGACCAATCAACCTGCGTTATTCAAATTCATTGTTCCCATTGCTGCAAATGCCGTCCATTCTCCATGGGGTAAAGCATTCAACGCCTCTCAACGCTTTTGCATCGAGAAAGATCCAAGCTGGGTACTCAATGAAGCAGAAGCTGGAATGGAAGGCATGAAAATTGCCCGCTCCATCGCATTGATCAGTTACCGCAATTATGAAACATATCAAAAAACACAAGAGGATAGCAACCATGCGATAGAAAACACACGGAGTGAATCGTATCAGCGGTATCAAGGTGAAAAACTTGCAAAGCGATTCAACGCAATCAGTTATCACATGCTGACGCGCTCCATGGACTCTCACGATCTCGGGAGGGGCTCAGAATCCGTTGAAAAAACTTTGGGTACAATTCAATCTACCTGCTTGGTGATTGGGATTACATCAGATATCCTCTATCCTATTTCAGAACAGAAATTTATCAAAGATCATATTCCGGGTGCAGAATTGGCTGTGATTGAATCATTGTATGGTCACGATGGCTTTCTTTTGGAAGATGAAAAAATTACAACGCTCTTAAAAAAATTGACAACGCAATAATCTTTAAATCAACAACAATGGGTTCAGAAAAAAAACTAGTGATTGGAATGTTTGGATTTGGTGTAGTAGGTGAAGGACTTTACAAGGTGTTAAAGCAAACTCCATCACTGAAAGCATCAATAAAAAAAGTGTGCATCAAGAATGTAGACAAGAAGAGAAATGCTCCTAGCAGCTTATTTACAAACAACAAACAGGAAATCCTTCAAGATCCTGAAATTAATGTTGTGGTAGAGGTGATCAACGACAGTGTTGCAGGCTATGATATCGTAACCACAGCACTTCGCAATGGGAAAGATGTAGTGAGCGCCAGTAAGAAAATGCTTGCTGAGCATCTTCCCGAACTGATCGCCTTGCAAGAAAGTACGGGCAGGTCATTACTCTACGAAGCATCCGCTTGTGCTTCTATTCCGGTGATTCGCAATCTGGAAGAGTATTACGACAATGATCTTTTGCATGCAATCAAAGCCATCGTGAATGGATCAACCAACTTCATACTTACCAAGATGTTTGAAGAGAAGCTGAATTTTAAAGAAGCACTCCTTTTGGCTCAGCAACTCGGATTTGCTGAGTCCGATCCCACGCTCGATATAGAAGGATTTGATGCAGCAAATAAATGGGTGCTGCTACTGGCCCATAGTTATGGAATCACCAGTACAATTGATCAACTGCTGTTCAATGGAATCACACAGATCGATGCTGGTGATGCTAAAGTGGCAGAATCAAAAAATCAATCAATCAAACTCGTCGCACAAGCCAAGAAACTTCAAAATGGAAAAGTAGCCACCTTCTTATTGCCTCAGTTTGTAGATCATACCGATCAGCTCTATTTTGTAAAAAATGAATACAACGGTGTGGTGATTGAAAGTGGATTTGCAGATAAACAATTCTTTTATGGCAAGGGAGCTGGAAGCTTCCCTACTGCATCTGCTGTATTGAGCGACATTGCTGCGTTACGATACGGATACAAGTACGAATACAAGAAACTCAATCAACACGCTCCGGCGGAACAGGCAGATGATTTTCACTTACGCATTTATATTAGTTTCGAAGACCTGGCCAATATTCCAAAAGAGGAATTCACCAGCATTGAAGAATGGCATTCCGGAAACGAAAGGAGTTACCTGATAGGAACCATCCCCTATTCGCAATTAAGGGATTCGGATTGGTGGAAAAGCAATCGCACTTCATTGATCCTGATGCCCAACTGCATCGTTGAGGATACCGAGATTGGAGAATTGAAGCGCTTGAGCTTGTCGCTAGCAGGACTAGAAATCTAACGCAGGGTTCCAGTGATGCGATACGCTCCGGATCCAACCTCAATCACCTGATACCCATTTTCAGAGGCAAGCAGTCGTGCGCCGGTAGCTGAATTCGCATTCACTCCATTGATTTGGAATTCGCCTTCCACTGGCACATACAATTTGGCACGTGTATTGGTCGGTATAGTAGATTCCATAGAAAACGCTTTTCCATTGACTTTCCAACCGCTGGAGATGGCCCCATAATAAGTTTCCTGCGTTGCTTTTGCTTCAGTGAATCCTTCACCCAAATGTGGTTGGATGCGAATGTGCTTGTAGCCGATGGATCCATCTTGATTATCAATTCCAACCATTCGCCTATACATCCAATCACCAATAGCTCCATAGGCATAGTGATTGAATGAATTCATGCTGGCAGGTTCAAACGTGCTATCGGGACGAATTCCACTCCAACGCTCCCATATGGTTGTTGCACCCATTTTCACAGGATACAACCAGGAAGGAAAACTTTCTTGACGCAATAAGGCATATGCAATATCGGTTTTCCCAAATCGCGTGAGCACTTCGCAGAGGTAGGGTGTTCCTAAAAATCCAGTAGAAAGATGATTTCCATAAGATGCGATATTTTCAACCAACCGATTGGCTGCCGATGCACGCATTGCTTCTGGTAGCATATCAAAATTAAGCGCCAGCACCAACGCTGTCTGTGTTCCAGATACAAGTCGACCTGAAGGCGTTACATATTCCTGCAAGAATGCCGTTTTGATTTTTTTCAATCGATCCGAATAGTACCGAACATCTTCTTGTTTGCCCAACACCTGTGCTGCATATACCAAAAGCTGTGTTGAATGTGCATAAAAACATTGCGCAATCAGGTACTTATCGGTGACAGCAGAACGACCGTCGTTATCATCGAACGGACGATAAAAGAGCCAGTCGCCAAAATGAAAACCCGTATTCCATAAATCATTTTTACTCTTCGACTCCATGAAGTCGACCCAGCGTTTCATGGATGCATACTGGTTTTCCAGTACGCGTTTATCCCCATAAGCCAAATACAGATTCCAGGGTATGATTGTAGCAACATCTGCCCATCCAGTGGACCCAGTAGCTCCTGCACCCAACACATTGGGAATTACGTAAGGCACACTGCCGTTGGGTAATTGGTCTGCCTCAACATCCCGCAACCATTTGGCAAAGAAGTTGTGGACATTGAAATTGAAGCTGGCGGTGCGGGAAAATGCTTGTGCATCGCCTGTCCATCCCAAACGCTCATCGCGCTGTGGACAGTCCGTTGGTACATCCAAGAAATTCCCCCTTTGTCCCCACTGTATGTTATGCTGCAATTGGTTGACCAATGGATGCGAGCTTGAAAAATCACCAGTGCGCTGCATATCCGAATACAACACAATTGCCTCAAACCAAGAGGGATCAATGGTTTGCAGATCTCCCTCTATTTTGATGTACCGAAATCCATAAAAAGTGAAATGGGGCTCGAATACTTCTTGAGCCTTTCCACTCAATACATAAGTGGCGGTTGTTTTAGCAGCCCGCATATTCTCGGTATAGAAATTCCCTAATTTGTCCAATACCTCAGCATGCTTGAGGATGATGCGGTCGCCCGATTTTCCTGATGCAGTTACTTTTACCCAACCGACCAGGTTCTGTCCAAAGTCAATTACCTTTTCACCCTTGGGAGTGATTATCAATCGTGCTGATTTAAATGTCTCGTGCTTTCGGACCGGTTCATTGTATGTGCCAATCAAATGCGAATAACCGGCATCGATAAAACGAACACCTTTCCAGCTTGCATCATTAAAACCAACAGCAGTCCATCCAGTCAATTCTTTACGTGCATCGATTTCTTCGCCGTGATAGATTTCGGAACTACCTACAGCTCCATACGAAGATTTCCATTGTTCATTTGAACCGATGATTTCTTTGCTTCCATCAGCATAGGTGATATGCAATTGAAACAATAGGGCTAATTCTTTACCGTAGATATTAACGTTGTTGGTCCAACCCAGCGTACCTCTGAACCAACCGTTGCCTAGCATTACGCCGACTGCATTTTCACCTGGCTTCAATTGGCCTGTCACGTCATAGACCTGATACTGCAATCGCTTCTTATAACTGGTCCACCCAGGAGTGAGGTAATCATTACCGATGCGTTGGCCATTGAGAAATCCTTCGTACATCCCCTGAGAAGTGATGTAAGCTGTGGCAGAACTGATTTTTTTTCGAACGAGAAATGTATTTCGATAATAGTGAACAGGGCGATTCACACTATCCTCTTGAAATCCAAGGGTAATCCATTTTGATTTCCATTGATCGACAGAGAGAAAGCCCATATGAAAAGTTGCCGACTCGCTCCAGTTGGAAACGCGACCGTGATTGTCCCATACCCGCACCTGCCAATGGTACCGCGTATCGGATTGCAATGCAGGTCCACCATACTCTATCAACACCGACTGATCGGATGAAATTTTCCCGGTGTTCCAGATCTTTTTCTTGCCTTGAAGAACAGTGATCTCATAGGCAGTTTGAAGGGTAGCGGGTAGATCCGACTGCAACATCCATGTGAAGCGGGGCAACGCCACATCCATTCCCATGGGAGATTGCTGATTCTCAGTTAGGAGTCCCCCTACGGATAACTGCGCCAGTGCTACCATTCCGTTGAGCAACACTGCAAAAAGCAAAACAATTTTTTTCATGGCAAACAATTTAATGTGATCAGTTTATTTTTTTGCTGGAGGTCGTATATGCTTACCGATTCGATGCGTCAACTCATCACCCAAGTCTTCTCTGGCTATTTCAGCCAACGCCTCCAATTCATGAACTTTTTCCGGATGATCATACTGTGCATCATATAGTTCGGAAGGATCTCGACTGAGATCATAGAGTGCTTTATAGAAAATAATATTTTCAGGCGCTTTTCCAGGGAAACCATCTCTTCCAGGAAGTTGTCCCACATACGACCTGCCTCTGTGTTCAAAAACCAGCTTCCAGTTGTCTTTGCGGACAGCTTCCAATGAATTGGTTCGGTAATAATAATAAAACGTTGTTCGCGGTTGAGCAGCTTGATCTCCTTTCAACACAGCAGACAAATCAACACCATCAATCTTTTTCTCTGGTAATTCAGCTCCACAAGCTGCAGCAAGTGTTGGTAAGACATCAATGGTAGAGGACAATTGATTTGCTACCAATCCAGGAACAGTTTTACCGGGCCATCGAACAATACAGGGAACACGGTGACCACCCTCAAATGAGGTACCCTTTCCCTCGCGAAATCCACCTGCAGATCCTGCGTGATTTCCGTAATTGAACCAGGGACCATTATCGCTGGTAAGGATCACAAGTGTATTCTGTTCCAATCCCTCACTGCGAAGTGTCTCCAACAAGCGACCAATGTGATGATCCAGCTCTTGTATGACATCGCCAAAAAGACCACGGCGACTCTTCCCTCTAAATGCAGGAGATGCATTGATTGGAACATGGGGCATGGGATGAGGCAGGTATGCAAAGAAAGGTTGCTGTTTGTTTCGACGAATAAAATCAATTGCAGCATCCGTCAATCTTCCAGTAAGCTCAGCCTGGTCTTCCAGATTTGCGATGGTATCAATGGGGCGATCATTTTTTATCAGGGGCAGTGGCGGATACCACGATTTGAAATGACCTTTTTCTACCGGTTTGCCACTGTAATCAACAGGCCACATGTCATTTGAATAGGGAATTCCCAGGTACTCATCAAATCCCTGGGCCAATGGAAACAGTTGAGGAACGTCTCCTAAGTGCCATTTTCCAAAAATTCCAGTGGCATAGCCTTTTGCCTTGAGCATATCGGCTATGGTTACCTCTTCCGGAGCCAATCCAATCTTGGCTCCCGGAAACAACGCTCCGGAAATTCCTATCCGATTAGCATAGCATCCGGTTAGCAAGGATGCGCGAGAGGCACTGCATACTGCCTGAGTTGAAAGAAAATTCGTCAACCTGACTCCCTCACTTGCCAATCGATCAATATGAGGCGTATGAATATCTAAAGCGCCATAACATGACAAATCTCCATAGCCCAAATCATCCATAAATATCAATACCACATTGGGCGGACGGTCAATGGATTGTTTTTGCTTTGCAGAAACAAAAAGGCATAGAAAAAATACAATGAGCAGTGGTGATGGCTTCATCCTATTCTGGCAATATGATGTTATTAACAGTCAGTGTTCGGCACAGGGCATTGAATGCAGCAACTTCATTTGATAGCAATGCGTCCATGGTTTTTTTATGCACCATCCACTTTCCGTGTAACTCTTCATAACGAGCCTGCTGACCAGCTGTAACGTACGGAACCGTTCCATTTAGTTCGCCATGTACAAATATGATATTGGCACTCAACTTATTTACGAAATTGATGACATCATCATAAGACTGGCTCTTCGGCTGTATCAGTTCCTCTTCCCATGCCTTTATTTTCTTATTGATATCTTTTCCCATCTTCACCAATGCAGCTTTGCTGGAATCATTCTCAACCAACTTAGTCAATTCATTGATTTGTCTGGTCAAACCTCTCATTCGAGTAACCGCCACGTGTATATCGGTTACGTCGCGCTCCAGCTTTTCCAATAATGCATCTTGCAACTGATAGTCTTTGGCGGTAGCCTGTATTCTGGGATCTGCTCTAACCTCTAATGAGGTTCCGTGTTCCGCACCATCCACTTTCAATACCACTTGATAAGAACCGGGCATCACTCTCCTTCCATTGTAACTTCCTTCAATGTACACCCCATCAATCGTAGGCATTCCCTGCATTCTAAGATTCCATACAAAACGGTTCAGTCCTTTAGAAGTGGTCAAAACAGGTTCTCTTCTGAAGCTGTTATTGGAAGCAGAAGTAATTGCTTTGCTGCCAAAAGAGCGAATGACATTTCCTTTAGCATCGCGTACTTCTATGGAAACCGATTGAACGGAATCCGGAAGATTATAATACAGCACAGCACCGGTAGATGCATTGACACCAGTAGTAACCGGGTATTTTGATTTTTCTTCTCCATTGCTATCGAAAATGCTATACCCTGAAATACGGTAGGCGTCCTCTATTGGATAGAGCATAGTCTTACCTGTTGATGCAGGATCATAATAACGAAGTGGAGCCAGCTCATCCAGAATCCAGAATGACCGACCTTGTGTTGCAACAATCAAATCATTCTGGTGCACCCGAATATCGGTAATGGGTGTAATGGGCAAGTTGCGCTGAAAGGATGTCCAGTTAGCTCCATCATTGTAAGAGACAAATAATCCAATCTCTGTTCCGGCGTATAACAATCCTTTTCTTGCATTATCCTCACGCACCACCCGAACACAAGCACCGTAAGGCATTCCAGTCACGATCTTGGTCCAAGTTTTTCCATAATCGTTCGACTTATACGCAAAAGGAGTAAAATCATTCAACTTGTACTTGTGTGCGGCAATATAAACCGTTGCAGGATCATGGGGAGAAACTTCGATGGCATTGACCAAGGCCTCACCCAGATCGGCAGGTGTTATATTGGTCCAAGTCACACCATTGTCGCGCGTTACGTAGACCATCCCATCATCGCTTCCGGTATAGATTACACCTTTTTCTTTATCTGATTCCATTACATAGGCAATGGTGCAGTAGTTCTCGCCACCCGCACCTTCGTTGGTATATGGATATCCGCTGATACCCATTTTAGTGGTATCATGAGTAGTGAGATCCGGTGAAATGGCTTCCCATGTTTTTCCCAGGTCGCGAGTTCTAAACAACCGATTTCCTGCATGATAGAAAACACCCTTCTCGTGTTTGGAATGAAGAATGGGTGCATTCCAATTGAATCGATAGTTCATGTCTTTAGGCTGCATCGCTTGGTACTGCACCGGGTATACCATTACACCCACTCCTTCATTGGTGCGGGTATCCAACAGCTCGATGGTCCCTTGATAACTTCCACCCATTACAAGGGTTGGGTCATTGGGATCAAACGCGAGGAATGCTGATTCACCGCCTGCAGAATATGTCCAATTGCGCTCAGATAGTGCACCACCAGAAGTATTTCTAGATGGCACCTTTACGGATGTATTGTCTTGTTGCCCTGCATAAATGTTATAAGGGAATAGGTTATCAACATTGATGCGATAGAACTGCGCAGTAGGTTGATTGTTCTGAGCAGTCCATTCGTTTCCACCAGTGAACGTAACGGCCGCTCCGCCATCGTTGGCAATGACCATGTTCTGATTATTCTCCTTGTTGATCCACAGTTGGTGGTAATCTCCATGGGTACCCGTAATGTTGGTCCAGGACTTTCCTCCATCGGTGGACTTGAGACCGGCTGCTCCAAGTACATAAACTGTATTTTCCTGTTGTGGATCGGCAAAGACTTCTATATAGTACCAAGCGCGTGAAATGAGTCGATGGTCTTTGCTGATGCGCGACCAATTATCACCGCCATCATTGGATACAAAGAGTCCCCCTTGCTCCTTCTGCGTATCACTTTCCACTAGAGCATAAACGCGTTGTGAATTGGCCTTTGAAACCGATACGGCCATCTTTCCCAATTCTTTTGGTAGTCCTTCTTGGATCTTGAACCAACTTTCACCACCATCGGTACTTTTATACAAGCCACTTCCTTTTCCACCGCTTTGAACCGCCCAAGGCAAACGACGATGATCCCACATGGCTGCATATAAAATGCGGGGATTGTTTGGATCCATATTGAGATCCGAGCATCCGGTATTCTCATCGACAAATAATAAGTTCTTCCAGGTCTTTCCTCCGTCAGTGCTTTTATAAATGCCTCTTTCTTTTGAGGGACCGTTCAATGCACCTTGCGCAGCAATATAAACGACATCAGGGTCATTGGGATGAATGACAACATTGGCAATATGACGCGTTAGTTCTAAGCCTAAGTGTTTCCAGGTTTTTCCAGCATCATTGGAACGGTATACACCATCTCCATAGGAAGTCATAACTCCTCTTGGTGCATGCTCACCCATACCCACATATACTACGTTGGGATCCGATTCAGAAACCGCAACTGCTCCAACAGAACCAGTTTTGAAATACCCATCAGAAATATTGAACCACGTCTGACCCGCATTCTCAGTTTTCCAAACACCTCCTCCCGTAATTCCCATGTAATACGTAAGTGCATTGCCCTTCACGCCGGTTGCAGTAACAGAACGACCTCCTCTACTGGGACCAAGATTTCTCCAGAATACGGGCTTTAAATACGATTCCATATCTACAGAGACAGTTGGTTGAGGAGCAACCGATTTACTTCCTTTTTTTTGAGCGATCACTGAATTGTTTGCTAGCAATACAATTCCTAAGCAAACCATTGTCAATCTTTGAATGTGCATGTGCGTAATGATTATTTAGTCGAATGAATAAAATCAATGAACCCTTTCATATACGTGGACTGGTCATCGTACATGGCCATGTGACTTCCTTTTTCACAATACAGATACGAT
>JAFMES010000231.1 GCA_017856605.1 Chitinophagaceae bacterium | reverse complement strand
GACATGAAAATGATGTGAATAACCTGTGGATTAGCAAATACTATGAATGAATCATCCATTATGATGGACTCTAACATGCAGGATTTTTTCTACGATCTTCCTGCTTCACGAATAGCAATGACGCCATGTGAACCGAGAGATCAGTCACGGCTTTTGGTTTATTCAAAAGGGGCGATTACGCATACGCGTTATTCCTGCCTTGCTGACCACCTTCATTCGCCAGCCCGATTGGTCTTCAACAATACGCGTGTTATTCCGGCACGAATGCATTTCGAACGTGGATCCGGTGCTACCATTGAAGTATTTCTGCTGGAACCAGCCAGTGGCGACTACCATCAATTGCATCAGCAAAGTCCCGTTCTATGGAAAGCAATGGTAGGGGGACTAAAAAAGTGGCCACCCAATCAGTCCCTTACTCGAACGATCCATTTAGGCGGTCGGCCATTGACAGTTGCTATTGAGCTGATCGAAAAAAAAGAAGATCACTGCATTGTCAATTTAATATGGGAAGGCGATTGCACCTGCTTGGAAATCATCGATCACATTGGATCCATACCCCTGCCTCCTTACATCAAACGCCAAGTGGAAGAAAACGACAAGCAACGTTACCAAACCGTTTATGCTGCTCACGATGGCTCCGTTGCAGCGCCAACTGCTGGATTGCATTTCACTCCTCACCTGTTGGATTCATTGAATGAAAAAGGAATATCCACCAATTACCTTACGCTCCACGTGGGCGCCGGTACGTTCAAACCAGTAAAATCAGCAACCATTGCAGCTCATCAAATGCATCAAGAACAATTTGAAGTAGGAACTGCCCTGCTTCAATCCTTGATAGAAGCAGATGAGATGCATGTTGCGGTAGGAACCACCACCTTGAGAACATTAGAGTCGCTTTACTGGATGGCAGTGAAAGCCATGCGACTCAACACTACTCAACTAGCCCAATGGGAGTTGGGTCAGTGGGAGCACGTTGAGCTCAGTAAGCATGCAACCTGCTCTCGTAAAGAAGCTTTTTTATTTTTAATCGATTGCCTTGACAAGCAAAATCAACAAGAACTGAAAGGCAGAACATCGATTTGCATCACTCCAGGATATCGGTTTCAAACGGTAGATGCATTGGTCACCAATTTTCATCAACCCCACTCTACCTTGCTTTTACTGATTGCTGCCATATTGGGAGAAGATTGGAAGCGAGTATACCATGAAGCAATGGAAAACGATTACCGCTTTTTGAGTTATGGCGATGGCTCACTGTTGTTCATCAACCAATGATTCCTTTGAGCGGTAGCGTTACAATAAACGTACTGCCTTCTCCGAGTTGACTTTTCACCAAGATGGTTCCGTTGTGGGCTTCTACCATCTTTCGCGTATAATTCAGTCCCAATCCAAACCCTTTCACATTGTGAACATTTCCAGTATGGGCTCTGTAAAATTTATCGAAGATTTTCGATTGGGTATCTTTTGTCATACCAATTCCATTGTCTTTTACAGTAATGACAATGTTGCGACGTGAATTTTCTGTAGTCACCTCAATTACCGGAGCTATATCCTCTTTTGAATACTTGAGTGCATTATCAATCAAGTTGCTGATCATGTTTACAAAATGAACAGGATGACCCATTACTCCATCATCAGAGGCATTGAGATGATAGGTAACCTGAGCATTACGTTCTCCTACCTGCAATGCAAACTTATCCTGAATCTTCTTCATTACTTCGTGTACATGAAGCTCTACTTTTCCTTTAAGCACTTGATTGATATCGAGCTGTGCCGCCTGTAAGATCTGTTCCACCTGGGTATTCATTCTCAGGTTTTCGTTTTTGATGATCTGTCCAATTGATAATAATTGATCGCGATTACCAATGACTTTTTCGTTTTTGAGTGTATCAACGGCTATGGCTATAGTTGCTAAAGGAGTTCGAAGCTCATGCGTCATATTATTTATAAAATCCGTTTTCATCTCACTCAGCTTCTTTTGCGTAAGTATGGTTCGGATAGTCAAATAAAAAGCAGCAATGATGATTAACGTGAAGAGTACAGCAACTCCAATCATCCAACTCACTGAGCGAAGAACAAAATCCTGCATGTCGTAAATGATCAATACCAGTTTTTCTTCAGGAGCAAGAGAGGTGGTCTCATCTTCCGTCAGCGAAACCAAAGGCCATACATGAATCCAGTGGTTAGCTGAATCCTTCAATCCCAGCTCGTAATGACGTTCATAGTCAGGCGAGGCGAGTTCGGGACCGTAATCGTTGGTATTGGACAATACGGCAAATTCAAACTTCGCACCCTTTAAACCATTGGCCTCAAAAGCTTTTTCAAACTTTTCTTGAACTTCTTTAACGCTGAATCGCTCTGCAATGGTTTGAGGACCCAGCAACTGCATGATCTGATCTTGCGCACCTTTGGGTAATACATCCAGCGGCAACTGAGGCGCAGATCGCATCTTTTCTTCCACCAATGCTTCCACCACTTCAAATTCAACCATCTCCACTTTACCCGCAATCTGATCCTTGCGAATAGCCGCTACATTCTTTAACCATGAGTATTGGATAGCAATGATCCCGATCAAAGACAGGGTAATCAGTACCGTAATGAGTGAGAACAATTTTTTCATGGATAACAAAAATAACTCCCCTGTAGCATGAAGGTAAGGAGAAGGAATTTAATTAACTTAGGTTTATGAATAAGGTAGAGAAGGGAACGTTGCTGATTGCAGAACCATTCATGAAAGATGAAAACTTTCAACGGTCTGTCGTATTGATCTGCCAAGATCAGCATGAGGGTTCAGTGGGATTCATCATCAATCGGAAATTAAAGGGTACCGTAGGCGATTGGGTACAAGAATTGGAAGGATGCACGCTTCCGGTATTTGAAGGTGGGCCGGTGGGGAAAGACCAAATGCATTTCTTGCACGCGGTTCCGGAAATAATTCCAGGGGGACATTGCATTGCTGAAGGAGTATACT
>JAFMES010000046.1 GCA_017856605.1 Chitinophagaceae bacterium | reverse complement strand
TAGCTGACTCTTTTAATACTGTTACCCCATTTGCCAATACAAAACATTGATTACCCAAAATACTTACAGGACCGGTAAATACTGGAGCAATAGAACCAGTAGATCCAATAGATCCTATGGAGTATTTCATTTTTATTTGCGCAGATGCACTAAAGCATAAAAACGCAAATACCAATGAATTAATTAGTCGCGTAAAATTTGACGATAACATTATCCCCATTTTTTTTATACGCCCAGGAAAGCGTACTGTTATTCAATTGCAGAATCGAGTAATCCTGCTGTAAGGGGATATTGGATGGAAATGAACTGTAGCTCTCTCGTATGCTGGTGGATGAAGTAAAACTCCAAACGCCATAATTTGCGTCCGAATCCTCAAACTCGCCAGTAGAGAGAAACTTTTTTTCAAAAACTTTTTGTTGAGTCGTAAGCGGTTGTGAAGCGCCATTGATTTCAATAGTAGAAATCTTCCATATGCGCTGGACGCCTTTAGTGCCGACTAATAAAGATGATTCTTTTTCGAAGGGTGTTGACTTCGAACAGCCCGTAAAGAGCAAAAGAATGATTGCCAGATATGATATTCCGGTTTTCATTGGGGTAGGTTTTAGAATGGGGTGCTAACTTATGGAAAAAAACAAAAGCAGAGTAAATTTGTTCAAAATTTTTTTCGAATTTGAACAGATGTTGCCACAATATCCGGCAAAAACAGTGATGCGTCCCCCCCATTTCGAATAATGTCGCGAACGATGGTCGATGCCACTGAAGTATACTTTGGTTCGCAGGTAAGGAAAAAGGTTTCCAACGTAGGGTCTAGCGTTCTGTTGGCATCAGCAATCGCTTTTTCGTATTCAAAATCACTGACATAGCGTATTCCCCTGAGAATATAGCGGGCCCCAACTTCTCGGCAAAAATTTACGGTTAGTCCATCAAAAACTGCTGCCTGAACTTTTTCATTGCCCTTAAAAATCTCCTCAATCCATAACTGTCGCTGTTCAGCACTAAACATGGGTGATTTCACTGCATTCTTGCCTACTGCAACCACAATACGATCAAACAAAGGCAAAGCACGTTGAATGATATCTACGTGACCCAGCGTTATGGGATCAAAAGTGCCTGGGAACACACAGATTTTACTCATAAATAAACGCTTAAGATGAAGCTTCTTTTCTTCCTGATAACAAATACAATACAGCCATTCTGACCGCAACTCCATTTTCAACCTGATCTAAAATCACTGATTGACCGCTATCTGCTACATCGGAGTCCAATTCAACTCCTCGGTTGATAGGACCTGGATGCATGATCACAATATCTTTATGAAGGGACGCTAAAAGAGTTCGGGAAATACCAAAGGCCTGGTTGTATTCTCTCAGGGAAGAAAATAAGACCTGATTTTGACGCTCGAGCTGGATGCGTAACACATTGGCTACATCACACCACTGAAGCGCTTCTTTTACATTATAGGTTACCTTAACTGGAAATGTTTCAGTAATGTATTTGGGAATCAAGGTGGGGGGGCCGGCCAGGGTTACTTCTGCACCCATTTTGGTTAATAAATAGATATTACTCAATGCTACCCGGGAATGCATGATATCTCCTATTATTGCGACTTTTACCCCTTTTAAGCCTCCAAATTTTTCAGAAATGGTCATTGCATCTAAAAGCGCCTGAGTAGGATGTTCGTTGATACCATCTCCGGCATTGATAATGGCTGCCGGTATGTGCTGAGCTAGAAAATGCGGTGCTCCTGTTGCACTGTGGCGCATGACTACCATATCCACTTTCATGGACAAGATATTATTCACTGTGTCTAAAAGCGTTTCCCCTTTTGAAACAGATGATCCACTTGCTGAAAAATTGATGGTGTCTGCGCTAAGGCGCTTTTCAGCCAATTCAAAGGATATCCGGGTTCGGGTTGAATTTTCATAAAACAGGTTCACAATAGTAACATCCCTTAAGGAAGGTACTTTCTTGATGGGCCGCTGTAATACGTCTTTGAATTGCTGTGCTGTATCGAGAATAATCTGGATATCCTCCGGGCGGAGGTCCCTAATGCCAAGCAAATGTTTGGTAGCTAGGTGCATTAGAATGCAAAGTTAGATGATGCTATCGTATAAAACAACCCCTTTTCTATCTTCTTCCCAAAAGACCTTTACTTTCTGAGTAACAATGGAATCGATGGACTTCCCTACATAATCTGGCTGGATGGGTAGCTCTCGACTGAATTTTCGGTCCACCAAAATGCACAACTCAACTTTTTTTGCCCTGCCGTGGTCCAATAAGGCATCCATTGCTGCACGAATTGTTCTTCCTGTATAGAGAACATCATCGACTAAAATAACTCGCTTCCCTTCTATGGAAAAATCCAAATCTGTGATATTGGGCATATGAATTTGCCCCTTAAAGTCGTCCCGGTAAAACGTGATATCCAGTTTGCCGTAATTAAAATCCACTTCAGGATGAGATTCTTTGATATACTGATAGATAAAATCGCTGATCACGATACCACGGGGTTGAATTCCTATAAGGCAGGTATCCTTAAACGGATAGTGATTTTCAATCAACTCATGAGAAAGCCTCTTCAAGGTCAGTTTCAACTGCTCAACATCCATTATGGTAGTTAATCCTTTCATCCTATAGGTTCAAAATTAAGCAATTCATCTCTCTTGCATCAGTCTTCCTGCATGAATGGATAACGATAGTCACGAGGAGGATCAAATGTCTCTTTCACTGTTCGAACGCTCAACCATCTGTATAAATTTAACATGGAGCCTGCTTTATCGTTCGTTCCTGATGCTCGCGCACCTCCAAAAGGTTGTTGTCCCACCACTGCACCCGTTGGCTTATCGTTGATATAGAAATTACCTGCCGCATGCCGCAACACCCGTGCAGCTTCTTCTATGGCAGAACGGTCTTGAGATATGATTGAACCGGTCAGTGCATAGGGTGAAGTTTCATCGACTAATTTCAGCGTTGCGCTGAATTTTTTTTCTGGATATACATACATACTTAAAACAGGACCAAAGATTTCCTCGCACATGGTGATGTACTTAGGATCGGTCGTCTCAATTAATGTCGGTTGAATGAAGTAGCCAATCGACTTATCACATTTTCCACCTGCAAGTATTTTGGACTTAGGCGACTTCTTAGCATGATCAATGTAGGATTTGATTTTGTCAAAGGATTTCTCATCAATGACAGCAGTAATAAAGTTGGTAAATGCTTCCACAGATCCCATGTTGAAACTTTTTATACCGCTAACCAATTTTTTTCTGACTTGATCTGCAATATTGGATGGAATATATGCCCTGGATGCAGCAGAACATTTTTGTCCCTGAAACTCAAATGCGCCCCTTAACAAAGCAGTAACCACTACATCAGGATCAGCACTGGGATGCACCATCACAAAGTCTTTACCGCCTGTTTCTCCTACAATTCGAGGATACGACCGGTAATTGGATACCTGCTCGCCTATTGTCTTCCACATCTGATTGAAAACTCCGGTGGAACCCGTAAAATGTACGCCGGCAAAAAAGGGATGCTTGAAGCAAACTTCACCTAAGGTGGGACCGTCTACATACACCAAGTTGATCACGCCATCAGGCAATCCTGCCTCTTTCATGATTTTCATAAACATGCTGGCAGAATACACTTGGGTATTGGCGCATTTCCAAACTACCGTATTGCCGCATAACGCTGCAGAAGCTGGAAGATTTCCACCAATAGCCGTGAAATTAAACGGTGTAACTGCTAATACAAATCCCTCTAATGCACGATATTCTAATCGATTGTGCATTCCCGGTCCGCTTATGGGTTGCTGCTTGTATATTTCACTTAAAAAATAAACATTAAAACGAAGAAAATCGATCAGCTCACATGCTGCATCAATTTCTGCCTGAAAAACTGTTTTACTTTGTCCCAACATGGTAGTACCATTCATATACGGCCGGTACTTGCCTGCAATCAGGTCCGCAGCTTTTAAAAAAATAGCTGCACGTGAAGGCCAACTCATTTCTTCCCACCCTTTTTTTGCTTTAAGCGCTGCATCAATTGCTGCTTTAACATGAGTGGCATTACCCTGATGAAAACGACCCAGTACATGGGCATGCTCATGAGGGGGACGAATATCGTGGAGCTTTCCGGTCCTAATTTCTTTAGCTCCTATGTACATGGGGATGTCCATGACCGTTGATTTCAACTCGCTTAATGCGGATTGTAAACGACTGCGTTCAGGAGAACCTGGAGCATAACTCAATACAGGTTCATTGATCGGCATTGGCAAGCTGTAATGTCCGTTGTTCATATTGGTATATTTAATCAAACATTTTCCTTTTCCATCATCAAAAAGGCCTTAATAAATCCATCCAATTCTCCATCCATAACAGGCTGAACATTGCCCACCTCAAAATCAGTTCGGTGATCCTTGATCATTTTATATGGATGAAAAACATAACTGCGAATCTGACTACCCCACTCAATTTTTTTCTTAGAAGCATTGTTGGCATTTTTCAGTTCTTCGCGCTTTCTCATTTCCTCTTCATACAATTTACTTTTGAGCATCTTCAAGGCTTTCTCTCTGTTTTCACCTTGCGTTCTCGCTTGTTGACATTCTACAATTATTCCACTGGGAATATGTTTAAGTCGTACTGCAGTCTCCACTTTGTTTACATTCTGACCGCCCTTTCCTCCAGACCTGTAAAATTCCCATTCCAGATCTGCTGGACTCACTTCAATCTCAATAGAATCATCTACTAATGGATATACGTATACCGAAGCAAACGAAGTATGCCTGCGAGCATTGCTATCAAAAGGAGAAATTCGTACCAAGCGGTGAACTCCATTTTCAGCTTTAAGAAAACCATAGGCAAATGGGCCTTCAAATTGAAGCACCGCAGATTTAATTCCAGCTCCATCTCCATCTTGCCAATCGAGCTCTGTAACTGTCCAGCCCTGACGCTCGCCATACATACGGTACATACGTACCAGCATCTCTGCCCAATCCTGACTTTCCGTACCCCCCGCTCCACTATTCACTTGCAGTACTGCAGGCAATTCATCTTCTGGCTGATTAAGTGTGCTTTTGAATTCAGCTTCATCCAATGATTGATTGGCTTTTTCAAATGCAGTTTTAACCTCATGCTCTTCGCATGCTCCCTCTTTCCAAAAATCAAAAAGTACTGCAAAATCATCTACGGCAGTTGTAGTGGAAGAAAACATGTTCAACCAGTACTCATTCAGTTTGATGTTTTTGAGAATTTCCGTAGCACGTTTGTTATCGTCCCAGAAACCGGGAGACAGGGATTTCTGCTTGTCTTCGTTTACTTTATGATGCCTGTTCTCGACGTCAAAGAAACCTCCTCAAGACAGAAAGACGGTCCCTCATATTTTTGATCTGTTCAATAGTCATAGCTGTACAAAATTAACCGAAATGAGGGAATGTTGTGCCAAAATCATCTATTTGCAGAACCATAAGACAATAATTTTGTTGAACGGAGATGATTCAAGCGTACAATTTCCTTTTTTCCTGGCAACTGTTCCCCGAGAAAGGCACCTATGAAAAAGGTGAACGCCCAAAATCAGGCACCTACAAAATCAGCAGTACAGACGATCGGAACATTCTCTATTTTGAAATGAACTGGGTAACATTAGAAAACCAGGCATTCTCTTCTGAATATCACTTGGAGGCCAATGGAGAATTCAATTCATTGGATACCGACGAACTATCTCTTTTTGGAAAAGTTCATTTCATCGATAGCATTAGTTTCGAAGTCATCTTCAAAAAAGAGGATACCCCTTTTATGAAAATTCTTCATGAAATTCTACCCAATGGGTATATGCGGGTTTCAGAAGAAGGAGTATTGGGAGATGGCATCGCCTACAAAGATGTGTCTGTTTACCACAAACAAATGAGTGTCCTTCCCTATTCCAGCTCGGTTTCAGGCGCACTCATCAAGCCTACTGAAGAGGGAATGATTCGGCATAAAGCCCTGACCGCAATGGAAGAGCAAACCAACATGCAACTATCTCAGATCAGGCAACAAATTGAATTACTGGCTTTGCAAGCTCAAGAAATACAAAGAAGAAAAGACTTATCCCTGCTTATTTATGGCGCCAAGCTCAATTTTACTCCAGTAATTGGCCAAGTCTATTTTCTCTACGAGAAAAAAGATGGTAATTATTTTCTTTCGATGGTGAGCCCAAAAGAATGGGGCAACAGTAAACCGTTTAAGTCGACTGTTGCCACCGTCAAATTACTCGCCGATCACACCTGGATGGAAGTGATCGAATCGTGATGTTATTTTACTTCTTCAAACTCAGCATCCGTCACATTCTCTGCTCCCGCCTTTGGTTCTTCAGAAGCTTGTTGCTCTGCACCTGGCTGCGCTCCTTGAGTTGAATTGTACATATCCTGACTGGCTGCCATCCACGCATCATTGAGTTCTTTAGACGCAACCTCGATTGAAGCAAGGTCTTGCGACTTATGAGCTTCTTTCAATTTGTTCATGGCAGTCTCAATAACAGACTTTTTCTCAGCTGGAATCTTTTCTCCAAACTCTTTCAATTGTTTTTCAGTCTGGAAAATTAACCCGTCAGCAGCGTTCAATTTTTCAATTCGATCTCTTGCCTCTTTATCGGTAGCCTCATTTGCTTTTGCCTCGGCTTTCATCTTTTCAATCTCCTCTTTGGTCAATCCACTACCTGCTTCAATTCTGATCTTCTGTTCTTTTCCTGTGCCTTTATCTTTTGCACTCACATTCAATATGCCGTTGGCATCGATGTCAAACGTTACCTCAATTTGAGGAACACCACGGGGTGCTGGCGGAATATTATCAAGATTGAAAATACCCAAGGTCTTGTTTTGATTGGCCATTGGACGCTCACCTTGAAGTACATGAATTTGAACTCCAGGTTGATTATCTGCAGCAGTGGAAAATGTTTCTGATTTCTTGGTTGGAATAGTGGTATTGGAAGGTATGAGCGCCGTCATTACTCCGCCCAATGTTTCTATTCCAAGGCTCAAAGGAGTGACGTCCAATAAAAGAACATCTTTTACCTCACCGGTCAGCACCGCACCCTGAACACCAGCACCAATTGCTACTGCTTCATCGGGATTCACACTTTTATTGGGCTTCTTACCAAAAAACTTTTCAACGATCTCCTGCACTTTGGGTATACGAGTAGAGCCACCTACTAAAATCACTTCATCAATATCGGAGGCACGCATACCTGCATCTTTGAGGGCCTGTTCACAAGGCTTCAAGCAGCGCTCAAATAAATTGTCGGCTATCTGTTCAAATTTTGCTTTAGAAAGGCGCTTAACCAAGTGTTTTGGAACACCATCGATTGCTGTAACGTAGGGCAAATTGATTTCTGTCTCCGCTGAAGAAGAAAGTTCAATTTTTGCTTTTTCAGCAGCCTCTTTCAAGCGCTGAAGAGCCATTGGATCTTTGCGGAGATCCACATTTTCTTCTTTTTGGAATTCTTCTGCAAGCCAGTCCATGATGACTTTATCAAAATCGTCTCCGCCCAGGTGGGTATCTCCGTTGGTTGATTTCACTTCAAAAACGCCATCTCCTAATTCCAGAACGGATATATCGAACGTACCACCTCCTAAGTCAAACACTGCAATCTTGCTATCGGCGTTCTTTTTATCCAACCCATAAGCCAATGCAGCTGCTGTAGGCTCGTTGATGATCCTGCGTACATTCAACCCCGCAATTTCTCCAGCCTCTTTGGTAGCCTGGCGTTGTGCATCGTTGAAATAAGCAGGTACAGTCACCACCGCTTCATTGACTTCGTGTCCCAGATAGTCTTCAGCAACTTTCTTCATTTTCTGAAGAACCATTGCACTGATTTCTTGTGGGGTATAGAGGCGACCATCAATGTCAATTCTCACAGTATTGTTATCTCCTTTAGCTACTTTATAGCTCCAGTGCTTGATTTCCTCTGTTACCTCATCGTGTCTTCTTCCCATAAACCGCTTCACGCTGGTGATGGTGTTAATGGGATTGGTAATCGCCTGACGCTTTGCAGGATCACCTACCTTCCTTTCTCCATTCTTCAAAAAAGCGACTATACTGGGGGTAGTTCTTCTACCTTCATCGTTGGCGATTACAACTGGCTCATTTCCTTCCATAACAGAAACGCAACTGTTGGTCGTTCCAAGGTCGATTCCGATGATCTTTGCCATAGTTTTCATGTTTAGATACCCCCATATTGCAAGTGCTATGCCGCTATGTAAATCAGGAAATTGTGTCAGTTTTTATCTTTCCGGCTGACAATTCATACAGAAGATTTGAGAGATTTCGGACAAAAAGGGCAAAAATGAACCTTTTTAATGACTTGAGGAAGGCTCGGAATGGGTCCGGAAGCTAAAATACCGCTGTGATAAATAGCTGAATCCCACAACAATACATGTAATGATCAATTTTGAGGGGGTAGGATAAAAATGAAGCCGATCGACGAATAACTTGAGGAAAATATAATTCAGACCAATACTCACACAAACAGACATAAAATATCGGATCAGCTGGACCCTTCCTTTTAGATAAGAATCCTGGAAAACGATGTACCGCATCAACAAAAAACCAGTAGGAAAACTTATAAGAAAGGAGAGCAAAAAAGAAGCAATGTGCGGACTAATCACTACAAATGGCAAATGAAGTATTTCCCTTTCAAGAACAAAATTATAAAAGACAAAAAACAAAAAAATATCAAATGCAGTGTTCATTCCTCCACATGCGGCATACCGAAACGTTCTTTTATCCATAACCGTCTTGAAAAATGGATAGAAAAAGTCGAGAATATATTCAATGGCTTTTTTCAAAGAACCAGATTAATGTTTAAAGTGATGGATATACGTGGTATGTTTTTTTGCATAAACTGCACCTATTCCTTCATGAAGAGCCAACATTTTATTATTAAAGTCGCCAACCCAGGAAAGTTCTAATTCCTGGTAATGTCCGATCGAATGAGCATATTCTTGAAGTTTCATAAACAAACAGGATTCTAAGCCCTGATTCCTGTATTTCTCCTTTGTTCCCATGATAACTGCACGCATCCGCTTGTGCTTGACAGTCCATTTGTTCCAAACAAACCGAAGTTTTCCGATCCAATCAAGCTTTCCATTCAATCCCTTTATCAATTCATTGGTATCCGGAAGAATCATCACAAAAGCGACTGGCTCACCTTCAGCTGAATAAGCAAACCATATGAGCTTAGGGTCCATGATCGGTTTAACTTTTTGCAAGGTCTCTTGTATGGTGAGGTCCGTTACTGGGGTAAAGTTTTCAAAATCTTTCCATGCATCATTATAGATTTCCTTAAAATCATTTGAAAATTTATCGAACTGAGTAATATCCAGGTGACGCAATACAAACCCTCTTCTGCTTATTACCCATTTAGAGATCTTAATTACTTTTTCTGGCATTCCTTTTGGAACATCAACGCGGTTGCTGATTTGTTCATAACGGGGAATAAACCCATAACTTTCGAAAAGCTGCTTGTAATACGGAGGGTTATAATTCATTCCATAAAAAGGTGCTGTAAATCCATCAACCAAAAGCCCCCACCACGTGTCATTTTCACCAAAATTGATTGGGCCGTTCATAGCCTGCATGCCGCGTTCACTCAGCCAATTACGTGCCTGATCAAATAAAATATGTGCAGCAATCAGGTCGTTCGTGCACTCAAAAAAACCACAACCACCTGTTGGAACTGCCTCTTTATACGCTTTCTTGTCGTTGATGAAAGCGGCAATCCTACCAATGGTCTCCTGGCGTTCATTTACCAAAATCCAGCGGGTGCATCTGCCAAAACTGAAGAAATTATTTCGCTTTGGATCAAAAACAGATTCGATATCATTGAGTAAGGGGCAGACCCATAAAGGATCTTTGGCATAGATTTTAAACGGCAAATTTAAAAACTCCTGGATGTGAGCTGGACTGGTAACTTCAATGATGTGCATGCAAATGAATGTATACAAAGTTACCGATCAGCTGGCAATACATCAAAACGATCAGGGTAATCAGAAATGATTCCATCAACTCCTAATTCCGCCATCCTAAACAAATCAGGTAGTTCGTTAACAGTCCAAACAATAACTCGCACTCCTTGCTTATGAAAAAAATCAATCAGTTCAGGTGTAACCAAAGAAAATTCGGGACTAATCACATCAGGCTTGAATCCCAATCGCTGAATCCATGTAGAGAACTCTCCCGATTGTTTTTTCTCCACCAAAAATGAAAGGCGTATACCTTCTGGTCGATCGTTCAAAATTCTTAGCGTCCGAGGATCAAACGACTGTATGGTGGTTCGATTTCCAATGTGCTTTTTTTTGATTACCTCCATAACCAGTGAAACAAACTCAGTTGGATCTGGATGAAGAATTCCATCGCCTTTTGGATCGATTTTAGTCTCGATATTGTACCGCACTTTCGGAAGGTTATTGAGCTTGATGTAATTTTCTACACTATCGATGAGTTCACTCAATAAGGGCTTATAGGCAGGTATTTTCATCTGATTTGGAAAACGCGGATGACGCTTAAGACCTACATCCCATTTTTTCACCTCCACATAGTCCATTTTATAAATGTCTGAAGTAGTGGAATTTTCAGGAGAAGTCGCTATTTCAGGATTCATATGTGCCTCGTGAGACAGCACCACCTGCTTATCCTTGGTAATGACCACGTCCATTTCTAAGGTGGTGACACCTATCGTTAATGCCTTGATCATTGCCGGTATGGTATTTTCAGGCATCAATCCTCTGCATCCTCTGTGGCCTTGTAAGTCGATTGTATTGGATTGTCCCATTACAACTGAAATTAGAGAAATCGTAAGCACTATAAATAGAATGCGAATGTTCATGCATTAAAATTAGGGGAATCGTACCTTTGCAGCAAGTCGACTACCTAATGCTCAATACTATCATACGGAATAAGGCAAATCAAGCAGTAAAATCATTATTTGGCCTGGATTGCACGGAAAAAGACTTTCAAATCAATACTACAAAACCTGAATTTACTGGCGATTATACCATCGTTCTTTTTTCGCTTGTCAAGTCGCTTAAAACAGACCCTATATCACTGGGCAATCAATTGGGACAATGGCTAGTTGATCACGACTCAAACTTCTTTACCCATTTTAACGTAATCAAGGGATTTTTGAATCTCACAGTGCATGAGCGTTATTTCAAAGAATTATTAACGCACCACTATCAAGATGCTTGTTTTGGCAAAGCACCAATGAATGGTCAAAAAGTAATGGTAGAGTATTCTTCACCCAATACCAATAAACCACTTCACCTTGGCCACTTGAGAAATAATTTTCTGGGAAGGAGCATTGCAGAAATCATGAAGGCAAATGGATATGAAGTGATCAAAACCTGCATTGTAAATGATCGAGGAGTTCATATTTGTAAGAGCATGGTTGCTTGGCAACGCTTTGCAAATGGTGCTACTCCAGAATCAACCGGAGCAAAAGGCGACCATTTTGTAGGCGACTACTACGTCAAATTCAACGATGCATATAAAGCGGAAGTAGATCAACTTGTGGCTACTGGGATGGAAAAAGAAAAAGCTGAAAAAGAAGCTCCAATCATGAAAGCCACTCAGCAAATGCTGTTGGATTGGGAAAATGGAAAAGAGGATGTCATTTCCCTCTGGAAAACGATGAACGGATGGGTTTATAAAGGCTTTGACGCTACCTACAAACGAATTGGAACTGATTTTGTAAAAACCTATTACGAGAGCAACACCTACTTATTAGGCAAAGAGACGGTTGAAATAGGACTTCAAAAAGGAGTTTTTTACAAAAGAGAAGATGGAAGTGTTTGGATTGATTTGACTGCTGAAGGCTTAGATGAAAAACTGGTGCTCAGAAAAGATGGGACGAGCGTTTATATCACCCAAGATATTGGACTGGCTCAAAAGAAATATGAAGAGTTTGGAATGGATAAGAGTATTTATGTTGTGGGAGATGAACAAAACTACCACCTCAAAGTACTACAGCTGATTTGTAAGAAATTGGCACTACCCTATGCCGATGGCATTTACCATCTCTCCTACGGTATGGTTGAACTCCCTTCTGGTAAAATGAAAAGTCGTGAAGGAACGGTGGTAGATGCAGATGATTTAATTGACGAAATGATCAGCATTGCCGAATCGCATACTCAGGAGTTGGGTAAAGTAAATGATTTTAGTCAAGAGGAATTAAAAGCTTTATACGAGACCATTGGATTAGGCGCTTTAAAGTTTTTCTTGCTGAGAGTGGATCCTAAAAAGAAGATGATATTTAATCCAAAAGAGTCCATCGATTTCCATGGATTTACCGGACCATTCATACAATACACGCACGCACGCATTCGATCGATCTTAAGAAAGATTGCACCAGAAAAAGAAAGTAATTTCAGCTCCACTCTTTTACCTGCTGAAAAAAACCTCCTCTTACTTTCAGAGCAGTATGGCTATACCCTAAAACAATCCAGTGAGGCATTGGATCCCTCAACTCTTGCCACCTATTTGTTTCAATTGGCCCAAGCGTATAATTCATTTTATTCTGAACTGAGCATTGCCAATGCTGAGTCTTCAGACAAAAGAGACCTGAGGGTTAAACTATCTTCAATGGTAGCAACCATTCTTCGCTCCGGCATGGATCTGTTGGGTATTGCAGTTCCTGAAAAGATGTAACCCTATTGCGCTCGTTTTAAGACAATTCCTCCTAGTGGAGGCAAATTCACTTCTATATAAAAGTCTTGTTGCTTCGGCTCTATTTTTGAGTCCAATAAATTTGAATTCAGATATTCTCCAGTACCCCAAAAATCCTTGCGATCACTATTGAAAATT
>JAFMES010000230.1 GCA_017856605.1 Chitinophagaceae bacterium | reverse complement strand
AATAATAAAGTGTGATTACATTATCTGCTTTAGCTATTTTAAAATGAATCTGATTTGAATTCAACTCCACTGAGTTACAATCATCAGAAATTCCCTTTGTTACAACACTTACAACTCTTTTTGCTCCTGTATAATCTTTTTCAAAGCATAGCTTTATCCAATTCAAGCTATCTTTCTTAATTACCAGCGCGCCTCCATCCCATTTGTTTACAAAATCATGTTCAATGGATGCTGAAAAAACAAAATTTGAGTCCGCCTCAAAAAGTAATTTTGGAGCATTATCGGTATTATACGTCACATTCGGATCGCGAAACATATCTGTTTTCTCTCCCGCAGTCAGCACAATTCCCGATCCTTCGTGTTTAAAAGCGATGGGGCGATTTTCCCAATGCACTGCTTTAGGAATTCCCTGAATGAACAATGAATCTTTTTTTTGAGCATTTACTTTTTCACTGGACATCAATAACATAAAACCCAGTGTAAAACAATAAGAGGACTGCAATAGCCTAGATCGCATAACATATGTATTTTATCTTAATAAATATAGATAAGGTTTATCTAGAAATGGAACAAAAATGGCATCCTGGTCAATACGCGATTAAATTGTTTATAATCAGTTGATTTTTATCATATTAAGTTCGGAATCGATGCATTCGTTTATTAACTATCTCTATTGTAACTATCAATATTTTTTTTATGCAGTTTATTAAACGAAACGGCATCAAATCCATCTGAGATGTACCTTCGCAGTCTCCAAAAATTCTAGGCTTATGGGAAACGATACGAATGCTAATGGAAAGTGTCCTTTTACGGGAACTATAAAAAAAAGTGCTGCTGGGCATGGAACGGGAAACCGCGACTGGTGGCCTAATCAACTTAAGTTAAATATACTGCGTCAGCATTCTACGCTTTCCGACCCCATGGGGGATGGTTTTGACTATGCAAAAGAGTTCCAGACACTCGACTTGAATGCAGTTAAAAAAGATATCATCGATGTACTCACCACTTCTCAGGAATGGTGGCCCGCAGATTATGGTCATTATGGTCCTTTCATTATACGCATGGCCTGGCACAGTGCCGGTACCTATCGCATCGCTGACGGACGTGGTGGTGGCGGAACAGGCGCTCAGCGGTTTGCCCCGTTGAATAGCTGGCCCGATAATACCAATCTCGATAAAGCCAGGTTATTGCTTTGGCCTGTAAAACAGAAATACGGTAAGAAACTTTCGTGGGCAGACTTGATGATCCTTGCAGGAAATTGTGCGCTGGAATCCATGGGATTTAAAACATTTGGATTTGGTGGCGGACGTGCTGATATCTGGGAACCGGAAGAGGACATCTATTGGGGTTCGGAAACTGAGTGGCTGGGCGACAAGCGATATTCAGGTGATAGGGAACTTGAGAACCCATTAGGGGCAGTTCAAATGGGATTGATTTATGTTAATCCCGAAGGGCCCAACGGAAACCCTGATCCGCTTGCAGCAGCTCGTGACATCCGTGAGACATTTGGAAGGATGGCAATGAACGATGAAGAGACTGTGGCACTGATCGCTGGTGGACACACATTTGGAAAAACACACGGAGCTGCCGACCCAGGCAAGTATGTTGGTCGCGAGCCGGCAGGTGCGTCTATAGAAGAACAAAGCATGGGATGGAAGAATAGTTTTGGGACAGGCAACGCCCAATACACCATCACCAGTGGTTTGGAAGGAGCGTGGACAACCACTCCCACCCAGTGGAGCAATAACTATTTTGAAAACCTTTTTGGATACGAATGGGAGCTGACTAAAAGTCCCGCAGGTGCTCACCAATGGAAGCCCAAGAATGGTGCTGGTGCTGGAACGGTTCCGGATGCACACGATCCTAACGTGAAGCATGCGCCATTTATGCTTACCACCGACCTTGCGTTGCGCGTTGATCCTGCATATGAAAAGATCTCAAGAAGGTTTTACGAGAATCCTTCAGAGTTTGCAGATGCATTTGCCCGTGCCTGGTTCAAGCTCACGCATCGCGATATGGGTCCACGTTCGCGTTATTTAGGACCGGAAGTGCCAGCAGAAGAGCTAATCTGGCAAGACCCTATTCCGACTGTTCAACATCCGTTGGTTGATTCTAACGATATAGAAACGTTAAAAGCAAAACTGCTCTCATCCGGTCTGAGTATCTCAGCACTGGTATCGACTGCATGGGCTTCAGCATCTACCTTCCGCGGTTCTGATAAACGTGGTGGTGCCAATGGGGCACGCATCCGTTTTGCCCCACAGAAATATTGGGAAGTCAATAACCCAGCTCAACTCTCCAAGGTTTTGGATGTGCTGGAAGGCATTCAAAAAGAGTTCAATGCTAGTGCTAATAATGGCAAAAAGATTTCAATGGCTGATCTCATCGTTTTGGGAGGATGTGCCGCCATTGAGTCAGCTGCATCAGTTTCCGGCCATGACATCCGTGTTCCCTTTACTCCAGGAAGAGCCGATGCACTGCTGGAACAAACCGATGTGGAATCATTCGCAGTATTGGAACCGCAGGCCGATGGATTCCGCAACTACAGCAAGAAGATTCATGCCATGCACGCTGAAACGTTATTGGTTGATAAAGCACAATTGTTGAAGCTTACTGCACCAGAGATGACAGCGTTAATAGGTGGAATGCGGATGCTCGGTACTAATTATGATGGTTCAGCACATGGCGTATTTACATCCACACCTGGAAAATTGACGAATGATTATTTCGTAAATCTATTGGATCTCAATACGCAATGGACACCGGTATCTGATCACAAAGATGTTTTTGAAGGTCGCGATCGCAGCTCAGGTAAAGTCAAGTGGTCAGCCACTCGCGTAGATTTGATATTTGGTTCTAATTCAGAGTTGCGCGCGATAGCAGAAATTTATGCCTGCGAAGATGGAAAAGGAAAATTTGTGAGTGATTTTGTTGCCGCGTGGAATAAGGTGATGAATCTGGATCGATTCGACCTTCACTGATCAAGATCTTTGCTCAAACGCTTGTTCAGAATCCCCATTGC
>JAFMES010000229.1 GCA_017856605.1 Chitinophagaceae bacterium | reverse complement strand
CAATAAAATTGTGTGTCCCGGCTTCATCGATGTACACGGCCACATTGAAGGAAGCATTTTTGAACGACCTACGGCAGATAATTATATCTATGATGGTGTTACCACGGTGGTGACCGGTAATTGTGGAAATTCAGCAAATGACATCGGAGTCTTTTTGCAGCGCATCGATAGCATCCGCACGTCGATCAATGTAGCTACGTTGGTGGGACACAATACCATCCGTACGTTGGGTATGGGACTGGAAAATCGTACTGCAACAGAGACCGAGATGAGCAAAATGGAGGCCATCACCCGAAAGGCCATGAGCGATGGTGCAGTGGGGATGTCCACCGGTCTCATTTATCTCCCCGGTATGTATTCTCCTACCTCGGAAATTGTAGCACTGGCTAAAGTTGCTGCAGCACAGGGGGGCGTTTATGCTACGCATATGCGTAATGAAGGAAACAATGTGGACAAGGCAATCGATGAAGCACTTACAATTGGTCGCGAAGCCAACATCCCGGTTCAGATTTCTCATTTCAAGGTAACCGGTAAAAACAATTGGGGCCGAGGTGTGCAAACGCTGGAAATGGTAGAAGAGGCACGACGAAAAGGATTTGATGTAACGATTGATCAATATCCCTATACGGCAAGCAGTACCAATCTTGCTGTTCGTTTACCCGATTGGGCATTGGAGGGAGGATTGGATTCCCTGCGGGTGAAAATGAAAGATGCTGCAATTCGGAAGCGTATCATTGATGAGATGAAAGGATTGCTCAAACGCGACCGACTCAAAAATTATTCGTTTGCTGTTGTTGCCAGCTTTGCACCCGATACTACCTACAATGGGAAAAGCATTTCCGCAATCAATGAAATGCTTGGAAGAAAAAAGAACATGACCAGTGAAGCAGAGCTCATTTTGGACATGCTTGCAAAATCAAATGCGCAAATGATCTACCATACCATGAGTGAACAGGATCTGGTGCATTTCATGAAGTATCCTTTCAATATGCCCGCAGCTGATGCGGGGGTGAGCAATGGTCGTGGTATGCCCCATCCACGCGCCTATGGGACCAACGCACTTGTATTGGCGCGTTATGTACGTGATCAAAAAGTAATTGGACTGGAAGAAGCTTTGCGCAGGATGACTTCACTGCCTGCGCAAAAATTCAATTTGCACAATCGTGGATTGATCCAGGAAGGAAAATTTGCAGACCTCTTGATTTTTGATGAAACAACCATTCAGGATCTTTCAGTTTATGATGCTCCTCACCAATTCACCAAAGGAATTGAGTACGTCATTGTAAATGGAAAGTTAGTAGTCGATCGTGCTGTGCATACCGGAAACCGAAGTGGATCTGCGATTCGCAACGGACAATAAAAAAAGGCTGTCACCTGACAGCCTTTTAAAACCCAGTTCTCATACCACTATTGCGTGAGGGTGATCACACCCAGGTCGGTGGCCTTTCCTTTAGTTACGGATATATTGGATATTGTTTTGTCTTTATACGGTGCCAGTCCTTGTACAGTTACAGTATAGGTTCCACTTTCCAATCCACGAAGTTTGAACTTTCCTTCCCTATCCGGCAATGCTACACCATTGAAGCCAGCGCCATCGCTGATGCGAACGACAGCTTTTGCTTCGAGCGGGAGTACTTTTCCATAGACTGCTGCATAAGTGTACTCGTTGAATGGTCGCAATACCGGCTTGAGGTAAAACTTACCGTCGCGTTCAACAATAGAGCGGGCAACGTCAAAGTCAACCCATACTTTTTGTTTAGAAGAATCTCTTCCTTCATGGTGACGATGTTTGTTGTATAATTTTACATACAACAAGTTGTTGGTCTCATTTTGAAGTTCCAGCGGATAAGAAGTTCCATTCTTTACCACCCGATTGCGGGAACCAAGCGTGATTCTAATTTTACGAACAGTTCCTTTTTCAATATTGGCCTCACCCAATTTTGTTTCTACTCCATTACGCAGACTTAATACGTCGATGACAGCAGGAGTAAAATTCAAATCGGCCCAATATCCATAATCATCCTTCCGTTTTTCGTGATCATCGCGGTCGTCATCTTTGTCGCAGCGACCGTCTTCTTTTTTATATACAGACGTATCTACTTTGACTTCCACTTTTGTAATATCGATGAATACGGAATCGTATTCACCCGGACCATCCGTCATGTACACGGCAACGGAATCACGGTTGGCATTTACGCCAGTTTTGGAGCAGGAGGAAAAAATAAGGGCAAATGCAACAAAGGCAGTCGCCAGGGCCAGAGAAATTTTGATTGTCTTCATGTGCGGAGAATTTAAGTTTTCAATTGTAGGATATTGGTTCATCCTTCACGATTACTTTGACATGGATGGAGAACCATAGTTTATTCAAGTACAACGGTTAAACAATATTTTAACATTTACGCTTTCAAGTCGCCTCTGCTCTGATTTGCATTAACTTGCAGACATGTTGAATTACCTGGATGAGCTCAACCCGCAGCAGCGGGAAGCGGTGTTGCACACAGATGGTCCCCTGATGATCATCGCCGGTGCAGGAAGTGGGAAAACGAAAGTGTTGACTACCCGAATCGCCCACCTGATGTCCAAGGGGGTGGATTCGTTCAGAATACTGGCCCTCACCTTCACCAATAAGGCTGCCCGCGAAATGAAGGAACGGGTGGAGCGCATTCTGGGCAATAATGAGGCGGGTAATTTATATATAGGGACATTCCACTCCGTCTTTGCTCGCATACTTCGGACGGAAGCTCCTCGAGTTGGTTATCCCTCCGGGTTTACCATTTACGATACCGATGATGCCAAAAGTGTGTTGAAGGCGGTCATCAATGAATTGAACCTCGATGATAAGGTCTATAAGCCTTCAGTGGTTTATAACCGCATCTCTTCCGCCAAAAATGCGTTGGTCACCGCAACCGAGTATGCACATGATCCTATGCTGTTGCAGGAAGACACCCGTGCCAATCGTCCAGCTATTTCACAGATTTATCTCGCCTATGCAAAACGGTGTTTTAAAAATGGGGCTATGGATTTTGATGATCTGTTGCTTCA
>JAFMES010000045.1 GCA_017856605.1 Chitinophagaceae bacterium | reverse complement strand
CTCAAACAAAACTGGATCATCATTGCCATCGTTTCCGGATTAACAATCCTAATCTTCAGTGAGATCCTTGATGCATTCAACACCCCAAAAAAAACAATCCCTTCGATACAACAAGAAGAATGGGTTGCCCCTTCTCTGTACTTGGACCGCACACTGGAAGGTGAAGAGCGTAAATTGGTTATTTATGGTGAGGAATTGATTGCACATACCGCACGCTATCTGGGTCCGAATGGCTCTGTAGCACCTATCACCAATGGAATGAATTGCCAAAACTGTCACCTTACAGGCGGAAGAAAATCATGGGGTAATAATTATGGTGGCGTTGCGGCCAACTATCCCAAATTCCGTGACCGCAGTGGCTCGATTGAAACAGTATACAAGCGGGTGAGCGATTGCATGGAGCGGAGCCTGAATGGAAAATCACTCGACAGTACTACACGAGAAATGAAAGCGATGATGGCCTACATCAAATGGGTTGGAAACGAGGTTCCAAAAGACTCCACTCCAAAGGGCACAGGCATAGCACCTCCGCATTATCTTGATCGTGCGGCAAGTCCATCAAACGGAAGTACAGTGTACGCAGCAAAATGCCAATCCTGCCATGGTGCAAATGGAGAAGGTGTTCTTGCGGAAGATGGTAAAGAATATACCTATCCGCCATTGTGGGGAGAGCACAGTTACAATACAGGAGCGGGACTATTCCGCTTGTCGCGTTTTGCAGGATACGTTCGTGATAATATGCCATTCAATCAGTCCACTCATCAGAATCCGGCACTGACAGACGAAGAGTGTTGGGATGTGGCTGCGTTTGTGAATTCACAACCGCGACCAGTAAAAGATTTGAGTGGCGACTGGCCCAACATTGCAAAAAAACCAATTGATCACCCTTTCGGTCCCTATGCCGACGGATTCAACGAACAACAACACAAATACGGTCCCTGGCCCCCCATCATTGCTGCCAGAAAAAAACAATAACATGAATAAACACGTGTCGCATTGCACCTGCACAGGCTGCCAGCAGGAAGCCATTTCACGCGCAGAAAAAGAATTGCATGTTCAGCTTTCCGAAAACAGTCGCCGCGATTTCCTGCGCAATTCAAGTCGACTGGGACTGGGTTTGGGTATTGGAGGGGGATTGATTGCACAGCCACTTGCTGCTTCTGCATTACATAACGAGGATGCCGACTACAAGGCACGCGATATGGAGAGAAGTAAAACCGTAATGGAAGGAAAAGCTTCTCGCATCACCTTGTTGCACACTGCAGACATTCATGGTCAATTGCTTTCCCACGATGAGTTCTTCATGGAAAATGGAAAACCTGTATTCAAAAAACGGGGTGGATTTGCAACGCTGAAAACCATGATCAATACCCTACGCAATACCAATCGATCCAACACCTTGCTCATTGATGGAGGCGATTGCTTTCAGGGCAGTGGTGTAGCGGCTTTCAGCGAAGGAAAAGCCATAGTGCCATTGATGAATAATATTGGATACGACATCATGCTTCCCGGAAACTGGGAAGTAGTGTACGGGAAAGAGATGATGATGAAAGACATGTTTGCTTACACTGGAGTAAAAGTCTGTGCCAATATGTTTCACGATACAACCGATGAAACAAAAGGAGACCTGATCTTTCCTCCCTACTACATAAAATACATAGGCGGACTCAAATTGGGATTCATCGGCTACAATGATCCGCTAACGCCCAAACGTCAATCACCTGCGTACAGCAAGGGAATAAAATTCACACAGGCAGAACTCAATGTTGCGAAATACATCAAGATCCTGCGCGAGTATGAACAATGCGACATGGTATTTCTACTCACACACATGGGCTTGGCGCAACAAGTGGGACTGGCCAATATGGATGTGGTTAAAGGTGTAGATTATATCCTGGGCGCTGATACGCATGAACGAGTCCGTACTCCAATCAATGGCGCACATACCCGCGTTACAGAGCCGGGTGCATTTGGTTCCTTCCTCGCGAAACTGGATATCATCGTTGAAAACGGAAAAATCAAAGAACACACTTATCAGTTGCTGGATGTCGATCCTACCAGGTATGCAGAAGATGCGGAAATGAAAGGATTGGTAGAAAAAGCTCGAGCTCCGTATAAAAAAGAGTTATCGCGGGTGATTGGCAAATCGAAAACCACGCTGATGCGGTACTACGTGATTGAAACGCCTATGGATAATTTCATCACCGATGCGATCATGTGGAAGTTCAAACCGGATATTGCACTCAGCAATGGATTTCGTTTCTGTCCCCCGCTGGTTCCAGACCCAAAAACCGGTGAAGCCATCATAACCGTAGATTATTTGTGGAGCATGTTGCCGGTGGACAGTGAAGCAAAAACTGGAAAGATCACGGGAAAGCAACTGTGGGACTGGATGGAAAAAGAATTGCACAATGCATTTGCAAAAGACCCGGCAAAGCGATTTGGTGGATGGGTGGTGCGATTCAAAGGAATGGAAGTAAACTTTACCATAGGAAAAGAAATGGGAAAACGAGTGAACTTCATCAACGTCGGTGGTCAACCCCTGGACATGCAAAAAACATACAGCTTTGTTGCCTGTGAGCGGGAAGGAGATCCGGATACAACGATTTGTCGCGTTGAAGGAGTTAGTGAACCACGGCGACTCGGATATACATTGCACAAGGTGATTGAAGAATACCTGAGTGTACACTCTCCCATCGCTCCAAAATTAGAAGGGCGATGCACCGCAACCGATGCACCGCCCACACTCCTCACCCAATTGATGGGTGTTGGATATGAGTTCCGTTAATGAGGTAATTGTTCTCTGAACTTACCGTAGACCCATGTACCAGTTAATGCAGCTAAAATAGTTACGAGGATGGTAGTAGCCCCGTAACCCAATTGTGCGAACAGGGGTCCGGGACAAGCCCCAGTCATGGCCCATCCAAATCCAAATAGCAATCCCCCATAAATCTGTCCCTTATTGAAACTTTTCTCAGGCAAAACAATCGTCTCACCGTAGATGCTTTTGATCTTGAGTTTCTTGATCAGAAAAACAGATAGCGCTCCCACAGCTACTGCCGATCCAATTACTCCAAACATGTGAAAACTTTGGAGACGGAACATTTCCTGAATACGGTACCAGGAGATTACTTCCGATTTGATCAAGACAATTCCAAAGACTGCACCCATGATCAGGTACTTGATGTTGTGCCAACCGGGAGTTTTTACTTCTTCATCGTTCACGCACATGGCATCAAGTGAACGAACCTCAAAATCAGTATTGGTAGTTTGTTGTTGCATAGTAGTTAGTTTAAAGCGCTAGTATATAAGGAAGAATAAGGTTGGCCATAATGAATCCGCCAGCCATGAATGAAATAGTGGCAATCAGCGATGGCAACTGCAAATTGGACAATCCCATGATGGCGTGTCCGGAAGTGCAACCCCCAGCATAACGCGTTCCAAATCCCACAAGGAATCCGCCGAATACCATCAAAATGATTCCACGAAGAGTACCCACCTGGGACCAACCAAACAATTGTTCAGGAATAAGTCCATTGATTTCAGTAATCCCGTAACCGGAAAGTTCATTTACCAGATTTTCATTGACTACTACAGAAGCATCATCTTGGAAATAAAGCGCAGTGAGTATCCCCCCAAGAAAAATTCCAAAAACAAAAAACAAATTCCAGATTTCTTTTTTCCAATCGTACTGGAAAAAGGGAATTTTTGCAGGAACACAAGCGGCACAAACGTGACGCAAAGAGGAAGAAATACCAAATGTCTTATTGCCAAAAATGAGGAGTGCTGGCACCATTAGTCCAATAATGGGACCTGCTACATACCATGGCCAAGGTTGTTTGATCCATTCAATTATATTCATGTTGATCTACTTTAAGTTCAAATGTGTGAAATCTATTAGTGATGTTCGGTGATAATTGTCACATCACGTGCCCCAACCACTCAATGTGGTTGCGATCCATTTTAATTGAGCCACTTTTTTCTAACTTTTTCAAGAGTCGCGATACCACTTCCCGAGAAGAATTGATATCATGGGCAATTTGATTGTGCGTCAATTGCAGTGTATTTCCCAACACACTTGCTTGCTTTTTAAGATACCACTCCAGTCGCTCATCCATATTCTTGAACGCAATTTGATCAATTACGTTCAACACCTCTTCAAAACGGGAACGATAGGTTTCTATTACAAAATGATACCAAGAGGGATAGTTTTTCATCAGGTTATCCATATGCTGGATGGGAATCATCACCAATTCAGTTTCCTCTACGGTCACGGCCATGATAGTACTGGACTCGTTGCGCGCTACGCACAGCATGCTGAGCGCACAAGCATCTCCGGATTCTAGAAAATACATAAAGAACTCTCCCCCATCTTCTCCTTCGCGATAAAGTTTAACTCGACCGCTTAAAATGAGCATGGCATATTTAAAAAACTGTCCGGGTTTCATCAGCACTTCGCCAGGAGCAAATGTGCGCGTCTCTGCAGAGTTGGCTATGAATGAAGCAACGGATGAATCGAACAGCGGAAAAGTTTTCATCAATTCCTTTGGATCCAATTCATGCATGTGAAAAAATTTTGTAACAAGTATAAATCATCTTCCCATGTAAACCATGAGAATTTGAACATCACTGGGATTGATTCCTGAAATACGCGATGCTTGTCCCAATGTTCTGGGTCGTATCCGTTTTAATTTTTCTTTCGCTTCTGTTCCAATGGCCTGAACCCTATCAAAATCAAACGCAGTGGGGATTTCCAGTTCTTCCATCTGCGCCATTCGCTGTACCATTTCTTTTTCTTTGTCAATGTACACCGCATATTTCATTTGAATGTCGGCTTGCTCAATCTCATCTGTTGTATACGATGAAAAAATAGTTTTCAATGAATCAGAACAACCAATGAGATCGTGTGCACTCACACCCGGACGCAATACCAGTTGCGCAAGTTTTTGTTTTTGCTGCATCGGCGCAGATCCCAATGATTCAAATAATGCATTCATTGTTTCAGGATCAACAGAAGTTTCATTGAATTTTTTAATGATGCTTTCTACATGTTCTTTTTTCTGCACCATGCGCGCATACCGGTCTTCTTTGGCCAATCCCAATTGGTATCCGGTTTCCGTCAATCGTAAATCTGCATTGTCTTGACGCAATAAGGTTCTGTACTCTGCGCGCGAAGTAAACATCCGGTACGGCTCGTCCGTTCCCTTGGTGATGAGATCGTCAATCAGCACCCCAATGTAGGCTTCGCTGCGTTTCAATACCAACGGCTCTCGTTCCTTCACCTTGTTGTGCGCATTGATGCCCGCCATCAATCCCTGACAAGCAGCTTCTTCATACCCCGTAGTTCCATTGATCTGACCTGCAAAAAATAATCCTTCTAACTGCTTGGTTTCCAATGAGTAATGCAATTGATGCGGAGGAAAATAATCGTATTCGATGGCATACCCCGGCCTGAACATTCGCACATTTTCAAACCCTGGAATCTTTATAAGTGCTTGATACTGAACATCTTCTGGCAAAGAAGTGGAAAATCCGTTCAAATAGATCTCAACGGTATTCCATCCTTCAGGCTCCACGAACAGCTGATGGCGCTCCCGATCGGAGAAACGGTTGATTTTGTCCTCAATACTGGGACAATAACGCGGTCCTGTTCCCTCTATTCTTCCTGCAAACATGGGACTTCTATCAAAACCGGTCTTCAATGTATCGTGGACGGTTTCATTCGTGTACGCAATCCAACAACTGCGCTGTTCTGTCGCAGTAATGCGCTTCAACGGCATGTAACTGAATCCAGTGATCTCCTCATCCCCTTTTTGCTCCTCCATTTTGCTGTAATCCAAACTCCTGCCATCTATTCGTGGGGGTGTTCCCGTTTTGAGTCGATCGCTCTCAAATCCAAGCGAGACAAGCTGTTCCGTGATTCCAATCGCAGATCGCTCCGCCATTCTTCCCCCTCCAAAATTCTTTTCCCCCACATGAATCACGCCATTTAAGAATGTTCCATTGGTCAACACCACAGCTCCGGCTTCTATCTCATTTCCCATTCCTGTAATCACTCCCCTCACTCTTCCCTCTTTTACAAGAAGTCCATGAACCATGTCCTGGTAAAAATCAAGATTTGGAGTGTTCTCCAAGAGCTCTCGCCATTTCATGGAGAATAGCATGCGGTCGCTTTGCGCCCTGGGACTCCACATGGCGGGACCTTTGGATCGGTTGAGCATCCGAAACTGGATCATCGTGGTATCCGTAACAATTCCTGAATACCCACCCAACGCATCGATCTCTCGCACAATCTGACCCTTGGCAATGCCCCCCATGGCAGGATTACAGCTCATTTGGGCGATGGTCTGCATATTCATGGTGACCAATAAGGTTTTGGACCCCATATTGGCGGCTGCAGCTGCGGCTTCACAGCCAGCGTGACCAGCACCAACTACAATCACATCATAACGAGGAAACATGGCGCAAATTTACAACGTTCCACGTGGAACACGGATCAGCGACACCCGAAGATCTGTACTAAATAAACGCTTTGTGACTTAAGAGAAGGCCGAATTGAAAGAGACATCTGAGTAAATGACGGGTTCAAAATGTTTTTACGATGCCCGGCACTGGGAAGTCCAATGTCCAATAACAGCATTAGGACTGCAAGCAAACCATCGTTTTTCCCTGTATAGATGTTTTCTGCGGCACATTTAGTGAATCCGCCTATGCGAATCCGCTGCTGGAACGTCCTTCCCTTTGAATCGATATGAGAGATTATTCCTTCCTGAGCCAGATCGGTTGCATGTTCCAGCGCTATGTCCCTAAGTTGGGGGTTGAAATAAAGTCGACTGAGATCCCGAGCGGCTAATAGGTCTTCCTTGAGGGATCGGGACTCGGTGCCAACCGCTTCAGGGAACTCTTTCAAAAAGGGTTCGACAATTTCTTTATGAAATTTCTTTGGATCGGATCGAACAGATTGGATATGATAAAAGAACATTTTTTCTTGAAGTGTATAGCCTTTCCCTCTGATTTGATCCTCCACGAACTCCAGGATAGCCCGGTTGGTATCTATGATGGGGGTAAACGGTTTATCCTGAAGGACAAATTGCGACTGCGACCAGGAAAACAGGGGAAAGAGGAGAAAAATGGCTAAAAAATGTTTCACGTGGAACGTATTACCTGAAATAGGCCGATAACAACTCATCTTCCTTGGATCTCATCAGCGCCTGATCCGCTTTTTTCTTGTCCTTGTATCCCAACAAATGAAGAACTCCATGAAAAACAACTCTGTGGAGTTCCTGGGTTACCGGCACCTGTAGTTTTCGGGCGTTTTCACGTATACGATCAACACTGATGTAGATTTCAGCTGTAAGGGGACCGGAAGGGGAGTCGGATAAATCGAATGTGATGATATCGGTGTATTCGTTGTGGTTCAGGTAATCGCGATTCATCGAAAGAAGAAAAGCGTCGGTGCAAAAAATTATGTTCAGTGTGTTGATGGGGCGACCGAATTTTTTTGACCGATTCATCAGGAAAGCCTTGAGAGCAGTGCGTTTCCGAAGAAAGGGGACGGGCAGCTGGAAAAAGAAACGAATATTCCGCATAGCGACAATAAAAGTAATAAGAAATCCGATGAAGGAGTTTAGCTTTGCTGACTCATCATTTTACATGCATAAAAAGTTATCTGAACTGGCACTTGGAGAGAAAGGAATCATTGTTTCTTTAGAGGATAAAGAACTTGAATTAAAGTTGATGGAAATGGGATTTCTTCAGGGAGAAGAAGTGGTGGTGGAGCAGGTTGCCCCATTAGGAGATCCCATCTCAGTGATGGTAGCTGGCTATCAGGTCAGTCTCAGAATTAGTGAGGCAGATTCTATTATTGTCGACTTAAATAATTGATATTCAAGGTTTTATGAAAGTCGGTCTTTATTTTGGATCGTTCAATCCCATTCACAACGGCCATTTAATCATTGCCAACCATGTGCTGCAAAACACGGGGATGGATGCGGTATGGTTTATCGTTTCTCCTCAGAACCCCTTCAAGCAAAATCATACTTTACTAAATGAGTACCATCGATTGCATTTGGTACAAACTGCAATTGAGGGTGAAACTCGAATGAGGGCAGTAGATATTGAATTCAAATTACCTCGACCATCCTATACGATTGATACGCTTACTTATCTGGAAGAAAAATATCCAGAGTACGAGTTCAGCATCATCATGGGTTCTGACAGTTTAGAAAACATTGAGAAATGGAAAAGTGGTGAAGTGATTTTGAAGCGCTATACAATTTGTGTGTATGAACGATTGAATTACCCTACGCGGCATATTGAAGGAGCAAAAATTATTTCGATCAAAGCACCACTCATTGAAATCTCTGCTTCGTTGATTCGTTCTAACATCAAGAGTGGGAAGTCGATTCGTTACTTGGTCCCCGATAGCGTTATGAACGAGATCGAGCGTTCGGGGTATTACAAATAATTCAGAGAAAAGATTCAATCAATCCAATCATTAGACATCCCAAAGCAATTAGCGGGGCAGGGATCTTTGTCAACCGAAGAAGAAAGAATGTTGCAGACATTACGGAAAAGAAAATAATGGCTTCGCGGGTAGGAGCGTGTTGTAAAGGAGAGATGGTGTCTTTTGTGAGATAGAAAATACTTGCAAACATGATGCCTACTACGGCTGTATTGATTCCCAACATCAATCGTTTTGCAATCTTGTAGCGGTGCAGGTTTTCCCAAAAAGGATAGAAAAATACGCCGATCAAAAAGCTGGGAAGAAATATTCCTACTGCAGCGATGAGTGCCCCCAAGATCTGTTGGGATGTCTGTTTATGCTGCATAGCAGTGCCCCCAACAAAAGCAGAGATAGAAAAAGCAGGGCCCGGAATAGCGCGAACAACTCCTGCAGCAGTGAGAAAAGTTTCCCGTTCGATTCGAATAGCATTTTGGTTATTGGTGCGGACGCGCTCCGTTTCTGGTCGCACTACATATTGTTCATACATCACCGGAATCAAGACGTCTGCTCCCCCCAAAACGAAACTTCCAAAGCGGTACATGTTTTCGAATAGGTTATACGGGGTGCGATTGGGCCAATCCTGTTTACGTGCAGTTTCGGAAAGGGTGGCTGCCAACAAAAAGAAGAAAGCAAACACGGCAAGTAGTTTCCAGTTGAGTTTTCTGGACTTTTCTCGAACAGGAACATCTTGCTCTTCTTTGATCACAAAACCACTGAGTGATCCGAGTACCATGATGATAGGGAATACCCAAGGTGATTTAAAAAATACAAACGTGATGGTTGCGACTATGGCTACAATGATTTGTTGGCGCATTGTGTTTACCAATCGAAACGTCTTCAATGATGCAAAAGCAAGAAAGCCAAGCGCCATCGGTTGAAGGTGGCGAAAAACCTGTAAGAAATTTCCGCTTTCGCCTGCTACCAAAAATGAAAGGGCGGTCATCAAAACAACAGCGGGAGTCATCCAAATCAATAAGGTCAGCAATGCAAGCAGTACTCCTCCCCGTTTAAATCCAATCAGTGTGAGCGTTTGCGTAGAGGTTGCACCGGGAAGAAGTTGACAGAAGGTGTAAATATCCAACAGCTCTTTTTCAGTAACATCTTTTCGTTTATCTGTAAACGCATTGGTCATCATGCCGAGATGGGCCTGCGGGCCACCAAATGCAGAGATGCTGTATAAAAAAACAGCTTTTAAAAAAGGTATGTGCCGGATGAGCGACAAGATTATTTTTTTAAGCCGATCTCTCTAAGCCGCTCGTCGAGGTACTGGCCTGCTGTATAATCTTCGTAGAGTTTGGGTTTGTCTGAGGAGATACAGGAAGAGAGGCAAGCAAGCGACATTTGGCTTTGGGGATGCAGAAAGAAAGGAATGGAAAACCGTGAGGTGCCCCAGAGTTCCCGAGGGGGATTAACTACGCGATGGGTTGTGCTTTTGAGTCGGTCATTGGTTAACCGCTGCAGCATATCTCCCACATTCACTACAATTTCATTGGGACCGGCCTTGATGGGAAGCCACTCGTTTTCTTTGCTCAAGATTTCCAGACCATCGGCAGAAGCCCCCACCAATAATGTGATTAAGTTGATGTCTTCATGTTGCTCAGCACGAATGGCAGATTTAGGTTCGTGTAGGATTGGAGGATAATGAATGGCACGTAGGATGCTGTTGCCCATATGAATGTGTGCGTCGAAATATCCCTCTTGCAATCCCAAGTGCAAGGCAATCGCTTTAAGTAAAGCGCCGCCGGAGCGCTCGAACGATCGGTAAGCTTCTAAAAATTTGGGATAGAAGTCAGGAAGCTCGTTTACCTTGACATTTTCAGGATAATACTCAGGTGGGGTTTGTCCCGGTTCAATGGTCTGTCCAAATTGAAAAAACTCTTTGAGATCGGGGGCATCGCTTCCTTTGGCATGCTCTTTCCCAAATGAAGTATATCCGCGCTGACCCGCCAGCCCTTCTATTTCATACCGGCGCTTGGTTTCGGTCGGCAATTGAAAAAACGCTTTTACGTTATCGTAGAGGGTGTCGATAAGCGACTGGTCAATGCCGTGATTGCGAACTGCAACAAAGCCTACTTCTTCAAATGCAGTCCCCAGCTCCTGTACAAACTGAACTTTTTGATCTTGATTGCCGTTTATGAATTGATCAAGGTTAACAACGGGAATATTCATACAACAAATGATTGTGTTGTAAAAATAACAAACATAATTTTGATACATGAAGAGAAAAAGCGCACTCAATCGTTTCACATCTGTTTCAGTCCTTGCGGTCATCTTGGTGATGGCTGCGTGTTCCAATAAGATGATGTCGTATAGCGGCGATGCCGCATTTAAAAGCGGAAATGGGGTTCCCGATTATAGTCGCCTTGAATACTGGGCAGCCCATCCGGAAAAACGAGATCCTTCGGATACCATCCCCAAACCGTTGATGGGTGAGGAAAAGGAAAAAGTTGCCGATGTTTTTTTTCTTCATCCCACAACATTGACGGGTCCCAGAGAGAATGGAATCACCAATGCTACCATTGATGATTCTACGATCAACTATAAGACCGATTACAGTTCTATTTTATACCAGGCTTCTGCATTCAATGAACGGACACGGATTTTTGCACCACGGTATCGTCAAGCGCATATTGGTATGTATGGTGAAAGCGATAGTGCCAGCAAGTACGGTGCATTCTATTTGGCATACGATGACGTTCGCAGGGCCTTTCAATACTACCTGGAGCACGAGAACAAAGGTCGACCAATCATCATTGCATCACACAGTCAAGGCACCACTCACTCGACTCGTTTAATCAAGGAGTTTTTTGACGGAAAACCGCTTGGAAAACAATTGGTGTGTGGATACCTGATTGGAATGGGAGTGAATAAGAATGAATACACCACCATTCCGGTGTGTCAGAATGGAAACGAGACGGGATGTTTTGTGAGTTGGCGTACGTTTCGAAATGACTATTCGGATGGTTGGGCCACTCGAACCGACACTTCGATTGCCGTTGTAAATCCCGTATCGTGGAAAACAACCACAGAGGTGGTTTCCCGATCAGAACACAAAGGAGCGGTGTTGTACAATCTGAATAAAGTATTCAAACACACTCAGGATGCACAAGTGGAAGGTGGTGCCTTATGGGTTTCGCATCCACGTTTTCCCGGCTCCTTCCTGTATAAGAGCAAAAATTACCATGCAGGGGACATCAATCTTTTTTATGTAGATATCCGCATGGATGTTTCCCGGAGGATTGATGCTTTTCTCTCGGGGTCGCGATAAGAATCATCCAACTCTGTGATAGCGATCATGTGGTTTGCAGATCGTTACGACTAGGTTTGAGAAAAAAAGGTATGCGACTGATCATCGTGCCAACCGACTTTTCTCCGATAGCCGATAACGCATTGAAATATGGAATGGATCTGGCGAGCGCCATGGGCGCGAGCCTTATGATAACCCATGTGTATCAGCTTCCCATCAGTTATACGGATGTTCCAATTGTTACTGTATCCGTTGAAGAGATCAAGCGGGTAAGTGATGAAAAACTTTCTGAGCTGAAACACAATATTGAAACCATCACCGAGGGACGGTTAATTGTATATACAGAAAGTCGACTCGGTGATGTAACGGACGAAATTGAAAAACTGACCAAAACACTTCATCCCTTTGCCGTTATAATGGGTACGAGGGGGATGAGCGGTGCAGGACGCTTTTTTCTAGGAAGCAATTCATTGTCCGTGATCAACCGCATAACAATTCCAGTTTATGTTATTCCTCCCGGCGTTCGGTTCAAGCCGTTCAAGAAAATTGGACTGGCCACCGATATGCGAGATGTGGTAGACAGCACCCATGTTACTCCCATCCGTGAATTGGTTAATTTCTTCAATGCCGAATTGCATGTGTTGAATGTAGATCATGAACGCAGCCGCTTTCGTCCCGAAACCCCTCAAGAGTCGCTCAACCTGGATGTGTTGTTATCAGGATTGAATCCCGTCTATGATTTCATCGAAAGCAAGGATGTAAACGAGGGCATCAATGAATTTGCTGAAAAGAATAACCTGGATGCTGTGATTACCCTGCCGAAGAAGCACGGTTTGTTACAGGGACTATTTCAAAAAAGCACAACGCGCGAGTTGATTCATCACACGAATGTTCCGTTGATCTGTATTCGAAAAGAGGTAATGGAAACAGTTAAAACTCTGCAGACTTAGGCGTTCTGGGGAAGGCAATTACGTCTCGAATGTTCGTCATCCCGGTTACGAACTGAACCATGCGTTCAAAGCCGAGGCCAAACCCCGCATGGGGAACGGTTCCAAAGCGTCGGGTATCCAGGTACCACCAGAGTTCTTTTTCAGGAATATGCATATCCTTCATGCGGGCAGTGAGGAGTTCGAGTCGCTCTTCCCGTTGAGAACCACCAACAATCTCTCCGATTCCTGGAGCGAGGATGTCCATGGCCGCCACAGTTTTCCCATCGTCGTTCTGATGCATGTAAAACGCTTTGATGTCTTTTGGATAGTTGGTA
>JAFMES010000228.1 GCA_017856605.1 Chitinophagaceae bacterium | reverse complement strand
ATTCCGAATAGGTGATGCATTGAGAATAAAAGTGATTGCTGTTAATCTTGATAAACGACAACTGGATTATGAATGGATTTTGGATCCTGATGCCATGCCAAAAAAATTAAAACGTACCAAAAAATAAGAAGCAAGCGTTGGATTTGTTAACTTAGGTTCTTCATTACACGCTCATGCAGGGGTTAGAAACTCTTCAGTCAAAATTTGAGTCCTTTTTTGCACACCGGCACTTTCCGTTGGTTCCCAGTACGCTTTATGATCCGTTGGAAGCTTTTTTGGCAAATGGTGGAAAACGCATTCGTCCGGTGATGTGTTTACTGGGTAATGAATTGTTTGCTGATGTCCATGACGATGCCTTTCAGATTGCAGCTGCAATTGAACTATTTCACAATTTCACTCTGATTCATGATGATATTATGGATAAAGCTCCTCTTCGAAGAGGGAAGCCAACCGTTCATCAGCTGCATGGAGAACCTACTGCTCTGCTCGGGGGTGATGTAATGCTGGTTGCAGCCTATGAGTACATCAATCGTATTGATTCAACCTATTTAAAAAAAGTGTTAGCCCTGTTCAATCGAACTGCCAGAGAAGTGTGTGAAGGGCAGCAGTTGGATATGGATTTTGAAACAATCCATTCTGTCTCCTTACAGGAATACCTTAAAATGATTGAACTTAAAACTTCTGTTTTATTGGCCGCCAGTTTGCAGTTGGGTTCAATTGTAGGAGGTGCGAGTGATGGAAATCAACACCTGCTATACGAATATGGGCGAAGCTTGGGTATCGCGTTCCAGGTTCAGGATGATTACCTGGATGCATTTGGGGATCCTTCGGCATTTGGAAAACAAGTGGGAGGCGATATCCAAAGCAACAAAAAGACTTTTCTGCTCATCCATGCATTAGAAAAATCAACAGGAGCTGATCGCGAAATGCTACAAGAGATATTGAAATCCAATAGTGCTGATAAAGTTGATACCGTTCTTGGGATATATAAACGCTGCGGTGTGGATACCTGGGCAGAAGAATTAAAACTTCACTATTTACATCAGGCACTTCGGTCATTGGATGAAATCGCGGTATCCAAATCTCGAAAGCAACCGTTGATTGAACTGGCACATTATCTTATCAAGCGAGAAAAATAGGAGGAAAACGTGAATGGATTTTTTCGAAAAAAACGAATTGAAGATGCTGGTGAAAATCACGATGTCCATTCAGCGTCAGGCGGTTTAAAGAAAGTACTTACGGTTAAAGACCTTACCCTAATGGGTGTTGCTGCTGTTATTGGGGGTGGGATTTTTTCCACCATTGGTTCAGCTGCTTACAATGGAGGCCCTGGAGTGGTGCTGTTGTTTATCATCACTGCAATCACGTGTGGATTCACTGCGCTTTGTTATGCGGAATTTGCTTCTCGATTTCCCATAGCGGGTAGTGCGTATACGTATTCGTATATCAGCTTTGGTGAAATTGTAGCATGGATCATAGGATGGGCGCTAATCTTGGAATATGCCATTGGCAACATTGTCGTTGCCATTTCTTGGAGTGCCTATTTCAATAACATATTGCATTCATTGGGCATTCATTTACCCAATTGGTTAACCATTGGGTATCATTCTGCATTGATCAATTATAATGATGCCATTGCTCGAGGGGAGGACATTGCTTCACTTCCTTATGCACAAGCGCCCACCATAATGGGAGTTCCGTTTGTCATCAATTTGCCCGCTTTTATAATTGTGGTGCTGGTTAGCATACTGGCTTATATTGGAATACAAGAAAGCAAACGGACTGCTAATTTGATGGTGATTATAAAGATTGTGGTTTTGGTCTTGGTTGCTTTAATTGGCTTGTGGTTTATCTTTTCGGAGGGTACAACCGAAAATTGGACTCCTTTTTTGCCTAATGGCATGAGTGGGGTTCTGAAAGGAGTATCGGCTGTATTTTTTGCCTATATCGGCTTCGATGCCATTTCTACTACGGCAGAAGAGTGCAAGAATCCAAAGCGAGACCTACCCAAAGGAATGATCTATTCATTGCTCATTTGTACCGTCATCTATATTGTAACTGCCCTGGTGATTACTGGACTTGTCCATTACAGTGAATTTAAAAACATTACCGATCCGCTGGCCTATGTTTTTGACCGAATTTCAATGCCCAAAGTAGGGTTGTTTATTTCATTCAGTGCTGTAATTGCTGCGACAAGCGTTTTGTTGGTGTTTCAATTGGGACAACCTCGAATTTGGATGAGCATGAGTCGCGATGGCCTTCTTCCAAAAGTCTTTTCAAGCGTAAATCCACGATTCAAAACACCAGGCTTTTCAACCATAGTAGCAGGACTCTTGGTTGCAGGGTTGGTTTTATTCATCGATGATCGGTTGGTTACTGATCTCACGAGCATTGGAACTTTGTTTGCTTTTGTATTGGTAAGTGGGGGGGCTGTTCTTCTGCCTAAGATTGAGCGATCAAGCGATCGTTTTTCAATCCCCTATATTAATTCCCGATACATCATGCCTGTTGTTTTTATTGCAGAGTGGTATGCGTTTGGACCGCGAGTGCAATCGGTTTTAACCAACCTCCAATCGGATGCCTATCAGGATTTACTTTTCTTGATTTTCATGTTACTTTCTACCTTGATCAGCGCATTTGCTATCCTGCGACAATATTCCTTGATTCCCATTTTGGGAGTTTTGTGTTGTCTCTATTTAATGGTGGAAATTCCCGCAAACAGTTGGCTGGTATTTTTTGGATGGATGGGTTTAGGATTGACCATTTATTTTGCCTATGGAAGTAAACACAGCAAATTGAATTCCACACATGAAATTTCAGGAAGGTGATCGGGTGATGGTTAAGTCGACCGGAGAGAGAGGAACAGTGGTCGAATGGATCAGCAAAAAGATGCTGGAAATTGAAGTAGATGGGATCCGATTTCCGGTTTATGCAGATCAAATTGACTTTCCCTACTATGATGATTTTACAAAAGCTGCCAAACAGGCGAGTGTAAAAAAAATCAATTCCAGTGATATTCCAGCTCCTGAAAAATCCGAATCGATTAAACTTATTCAAGACGGCATAAAATTTTCATTTTTCCCTGTTCTAGATCA
>JAFMES010000044.1 GCA_017856605.1 Chitinophagaceae bacterium | reverse complement strand
TGATTTCAGGATTCAATCAGTAAAAGAAGTGGCGTTTGGAATTATTCTTCCAACCTGCCTGTGAATCGTAATTCACAAAAAACACTTTGACATCAGCCTGGGATTCATAGTCCACAAAAAATACCTTTTTCTCTGCCTGTGACGCATACTTAGTAAAGAACCATTTCCCGTTGTTGTTACCGGCTTGCGATTCGTATTGTACTTTATATACTTTCAAATCGGCCTGTGATTCATACTTGACGACAAAAATCTTTACATCGGCCTGTGAAGAGTAATCTACGGTAAATACTTTTTGAGAATACCCATGTACTAAAGTCCCAATAAAAAACAATAGCATAATACTACCTTTCATACCTGTTATTCATATTGATTAAAAAAAGAATGCAATTCCATTTTATCTATTTCCTCTTTAAATTGTATAAATTGAAGGGGAGTCATATTTTCTACGGGTAATCGGAATTCACCACAGTCCAATCCTATGATTCGCATAAATGATTTACCGGTAGCTAGTCCGCCAAAACGAGATAAAATTTCTACTATATCAATTGATTTTTTTTGGAGAGCAATGGCTTCTTCTGTCTTATTACCTTGATATGCAGTCATCATTTGGGTATACAAGGGTGCTGCATAATTGTACGTGCTCCCCACTCCCCCTTTTGCGCCCACCTTCAATGCCGATAGTAAACTTTGATCTCTTCCCCAGAATAAAGAAAACTGTTGTTGATTAAATTGAACGCATGCAGCAAAGTCGTCTAAGTCATCGTGACTATATTTTATTCCGGCAAAGTTTGGTATTGTACTATGAACTTCCCGAAGCAAGTCCAACATTGAAAAATGCACACCGGTAAATTGAGGGATATGATAATAAAAAAAGGGCATTTCAGGAACAGCGGCTGCCACTGCTGCACAACATTCAGCCAGTACTCGAATCGTGGCTGGTTTAAAATAATTTGGTGATATGAATGCAATTCCGTCAAGTCCAAGGGATTGCGCGTGAATAGCCAATTCCTTAGATTCTTCAATTGAGTTGCCTCCTACCAACTGCAGTACTGTGAAAGATGCGTCATCAACAGTACACGCAGCCCATGCTTCAGCTACTGCCTTTTTCTCATTTATGGTCAAGGAGACTCCTTCGCCGTTGGTGCCGCAAATGAAGACTCCATTCACTCCATTTTTCTGCAATAATGAATAATAGTTGGGGATCAGCTCCACATGTAATGAACCATCTGAATGCATAGGAGTAAAGGGAGCCGCAATGAGTCCTTGTATGATTTTCTTACTCATCATTCACTTTTTTACTTTCGGATCCACAAACTCCCAATCCATCACATGCGGGTGAGTATGTTCGCGCTTAACAATCGCTTCCATTTCTCGAATCTTATCCGGATGTTGTGCAGATAAATCTGTCTTTTCATTAGGATCAGTTCGCACATCATACAATTCCCATCGTGCTGTTGGATCCTTTCGCATGTTCTTTTTTACCCCCTTCCAATCGCCAATGCGCACTGCAACCCATCCCCCATTTTCAGGATATTCAAAATAAAGAAAGGGATGCGATTGCTGCTGCTCTTTTCCCAATAGCGTAGGCAATAAAGAAATTCCATCTGTCTTTTTCAATACAGTTCCAGTCAGTGCCGCAAATGTGGGCATCATATCGTATTGAGTTGATACGTGATTGCTGATAGTCCCTGCAGGAATCTTTCCAGGCCAGCGGGCAATGAATGGAACACGAATTCCTCCTTCATACAACTCCATCTTCAGACCTCGAAGACCTCCTGTGCTGTTGAAAAAACGATAGTCTACTCCTTCTGAAAACGTAGCACCATTATCACTTGAAAACAAAATGATGGTATTCTTATCCAGTCCCATTTCACTTACTTTCTCCATGATTATTCCCACTTGCTCATCGAGTACACTGATCATCGCAGCATACGTTGCACGCGGATAACGTGATGGAGCATACCCTTTTTCGCCATGATACGGTGCATCTTCAAATTGACCAACGTACCGCATCACTTGATGATGCGGAGCCTGTAAAGCCAGATGCGGTAAGGTATATGCGAGGTAGAGAAAAAAGGGCCGTGTTTTATTACGATCCATAAATTGAATTGCCTTGCGCGTCATTTTCTCTGGAGCATACTCTGATCCAATGAAACGATTAAAATCAGCATCGGTTGCAGTAGCCGGATCTATGCGACCATGAACCATGAAAGAACGATTCCGAAGCGTATCCCATGTATCGTTTTCCCATAAGTGGGTGGGATAATGATTGTGTGCTTGTTTCTGATCCAGGTATCCATAATAATAATCAAAGCCGTGATTCAGGGGACTCCCGGTTGTTCCCACTACACCCATTCCCCATTTGCCAACGAGTCCCGTTGCATACCCTTTATCTTTTAACATCCTGGCCATGGTATAAGCGCCTTCATGCAAGGGCATTTGTCCGCCTTCTTCATCATCAGCAAAGCCTCCCATTTCATAATTGCCGCGGATGTAAGATCTACCGGCATGTTTTCCGGTCATCAACATGCACCGGGATGGTGCACAGACAGGTGCTCCACTGTAGTGTTGCGTAAAACGCATTCCCTCTTTCGCCATTCGATCAAGGTTCGGAGTCTGAATTTTTATTTGACCATATGCACCTAGCTCTCCATAACCCAGATCATCTGCATAGATGTAAATGATATTGGGAAGGTGCTGCGAAAATGCAAATGGCCCTGCAGCAATCACTGATAGGAAGCACAGTAAAAATGTTAATCGATTAATTAATTTCTTTATCAAGCTGATACTCTTTGATGATCAGATCTTTTAGTACGCGTGTACTTTCAATCAAATCGGTAACCGTACGCAATTGTGTTTCTGTATTCTTTTTCAGGTAGTAAAATGAATTATAATATTTCTGTAACCGCTCTTTATCGTACGTCAATAATTGAGGATTGCCCTCTGGCTTGAGAATGATGAATAAATAGGCATTGGTATAAACACTCGCTTTTTCAAAAACTCGGGTATCATAAATGAACTTGTTCTCGTCTTGCACTTCTTTTACATCTTCAAAATACCATTTGATTCGCTGCTCGTACTGCATTTTCAGATTATCGTAATTCGAGAGCGAATCCGCAACAATATCTTTACTGATGAAACTGAACATCCCATTGTTTTTTAACTGATCGAGGGATCGTGAAGAAAGCGGATATTCTCCGGCATAATATCCGATTCGCCTACCATACTGATACAACTCAGCACCATATCGATGAAGATCGGGTTGATTGAAAAAATACGATAAAGAATCGCATGCTACTTTTCTTGCCAGCAATGCTCTTTGTTGAGCTGATAACAGTTCCTCATTTCGATTCAAATCAGAAACCATCGAACGCATCAATTGTTTTTCCAAGCGCCGCTCAGCATAATGCTCCCTGAGATTTTCTGCAAAAAAGCCCAAGGTCACTGCCGCAAATAGCATGACAAACTCGGTAAAGTAATCGCGCAGCTCTTTTTTATAAATACCCTTTTGCATTACTGTTAAGTTATTGAATTCCTACTAATTAATCTGTCAATTCTAATTTGATAATTAAAAGGAGAAAAATCAGTAAATTATTAAAAATTTCAAGTGAAGCACTTTAATATAATCGCTCTATTGGGCCTGCTGTTATTTACAGATCCAGCAACTGTTCACGCACAACCGGTCCGGATGGCCGTTGCAGGCATCTCTCACGGACACAATTCCTGGATTCTGGGAAGAAAAAATGATAGCGCAGTTCAACTCGTAGGCATCTATGAATCCAATAAGGCGCTGGCTGAAAAAATGATGAAAAAGTTTAAGCTGGATCCAGGTTTATTCTACCACGATTTGAATGCTATGCTCGAACAAACTAAACCAGAAGGAGTCCTGGGTTTCGGTACAACGCTGGAACATCTTAGCGTTGTGGAAGCCTGTGCCCCCAAAGGAATACACGTGATGGTTGAAAAACCGATGGCGACAACCGTTGATCACGCTGAAAAAATGATAGCTCTGGCCAAGCAATACAAGATTCTCTTACTAACGAATTTTGAAACTTCCTGGTACCCAACAACCGATCGCTCGTATGCACTCACGCGAGATACGGCATTCATGGGAAAAATCAGAAAGGTGGTGGTGCACGACGGACACGAGGGGCCACAAGAAATTGGTGTATCCAAAGAGTTTTTTGACTGGCTAACCGATCCCATTCAAAATGGTGGTGGTGCGCTGATGGATTTTGGTTGTTACGGCGCCAACCTTATGACCCTACTCATGAATGGCGAACAACCTCGCTCTGTTACAGCAGTCACCTCCCAATTCAAACCACACATCTATCCGAAAGTGGACGATGAAGCTACCATTGTTCTCGACTACCCTTCTGCGCAATGCATCATTCAAGCTTCCTGGAACTGGCCCTATGCACGAAAAGATATGGCCATCTATGGTGAACGAGGATACATTGTTACAAAAGACAATAACAATATGAAGGCTAAAGGCAAATCTGGAAGTGAAGTGGAATACCGATTATCTCCTAATGAAACCGGTACATACACGAGTCCGTTTTTATATTTTGCCGACGCAATACGAAAGAAAATAACCATCCCCCGTTTCGGTGCTTACTCAATGGAAAATAACCTGATCGTAGTTAAAATTCTCGAAGCAGCAAAACAATCTGCTCAATCTGGAAATAAAATTACTCTCCAGTAATTGTTACAGTAAATTCAAAAAATGGAAACTAAACAACAACAGCCAATCAGTAAAAGTATGAAGCAGTATGTTGCTGAATTTTTCATGCTCTTTTTTGCTGTCACCCTTGGAAAACGATGAAACATCTTTACACTGCTCTCTTACTGGTATTAATCTCCCACAGCATCTTTGCTCAAACTAAACTGGTAATGCTGGGAACCGGTACGCCTTTTGCTGATCCAAACCGATCGGGACCAAGTCTTGCAATTGTAGTGAATGATCAATCCTATATTGTTGATTGTGGACCGGGTGTGGTGAGAAGGGCTTCATCTATGAGCAACACTTTTCCAGCTCTAGCAGCCAGTCAATTGAAGCGACTATTCATTACTCACCTTCACACCGATCACACCGTGGGATATACCGATATGATTTTTACTCCCGCAGTACTCGACCGCAATGAGCCATTGATCGTGTATGGACCAAAGGGAGTACGTTCCATGACTCATCATCTGCTCAAGGCCTATAAAGAGGATATTGCTATTCGGGTTAACGGTTTGGAAATGGGAAACGCATCAGCATATAAAGTAGATGTACACGAGATTGAACCAGGATTGGTCTATCAAGATGAGCTCGTAAAAGTATTCGCTTTTCGAGTCGATCATGGAAGTTGGAAACATGCCTTCGGATATCGTTTTGAAACTCCAGATAAAGTCATCGTGATTTCCGGAGATGCCACATACAGTCCAACATTAATTGAAAATGCAAAGAATTGCGACATATTGGTGCATGAACTATTTTCACAAATAGGCTTGGATAAACGCGAAGAACGATGGAAGCGCTACCACAGCACTTTCCACACCTCTCCCTCTCAAGTAGCTGAAATTGCAAATACTGTCAAACCCAAATTACTTGTGCTAACTCATTTGCTGTTTTTTGGTGAGTCGATGGAAACCCTGATGGGCGAATTAAAAAATAAATACACAGGACCGATTGCTATGGCAGCTGATTTGGATGTATATGATTAAACCAAATTGATTACTCTTTCAAACTTGCCTTTTCAAATAATTGGTGAATATAAAGAATGAGTAATCCAAAAATTACAGAGCCTACAATGAGGATATTATTAAGATACCCGGAAACAGAAAAAGACACCTTGAGCATGATGGTAGAAAGTACAAATCCGGAATTACGAATGATGGTATGAAAGCGATCGGAATAAAAAAAAGAGGCTAGCAAGAGCAGCACATCTACTACAATCAAAATAGTAAAAAACTCATCAAAGAATATATTATTGATATACGCCAACATGCTCGCATCCGAAAGTCCATTTTTCAATACCATCAATATCCAACCTGAGAATGAATATATGGCAAGGGCGATAAGAACAGGAACCAATAACAGTGCTATGGTTTTTTTCAAAAAGACAAACTGCCCTTTCGCAGTGTGAGACACATCCATTGTAAGTGTTGCAGACTGACCTCTTCTTAATATTTTATGATAAAACAAATAGATCAACAGAAAAAGAACCAAAGAAGTAACTGCGTCTATCGTAAAGCGGAGATCATTTTCATTTTGAAACCAATCTTTTACCAATTCCAAATCACCCAAATCTTTAAATATTCTGCGAATCACAATCAATGTCATGATCTCGTATTGCTTTCCTATATAAAATGAAGTGGACTGAGGAAGATAAAACAACAGGAGATATACTTCATAGATTAGAATAAACGAGAACGGCGTATAAATTGCAGAGATGGGATTATTGAGAAACTTAGATTCGGATGAAAGGTATCCAAGATGGGACATAGCAATCAATCCCAAGTGCAATAAATAACTTGCAATTGCTATCAATAAAATGGTTTGTTCACTTCTTTTTTTAGTAGAAGGAGATAAAAACAGCTGAAGTCCTGTTTCAATGGTAGTATGAAATCGTGTAGAAGTCATCCCCTAAAGAGCTGAGTTGAAAAAAGAATACAGATGAGTGAACGATTTTGTTGTCGGATCGTCATATATATAATGCAGAAGAAAAAAGAAAAGAGTGGCAAAAGCCATCCCAAAAGACTACTTAACACATTGTATATTAAATGAATAGACGCTTTTTTATTACATCGTTCCTCTTTTTATCTATTCTAACGCAAAAGGCCATCGGACAAGAACGGTATACCCTGAAAGGGAATGATCCCAACGGTATTCGGAAATCGTATATGGGTCGACAAATCGCCCAGGTAATGAGCCACTTTGGAATTTATTGGCTAGAGCGACCAGAACGTGAATTTGAAGAAAATACGGCTCAGCTGATTAAGAATTTAGAGTTGAAAGAAGGCATGAGTGTTGCCGATATTGGAGCTGGAAGTGGGTACCACAGTCGACTGATATCTGCCCGCATAGGAAAAGGAAAAGTTTTCGCTGTCGATGTTGAACCGGAAATGATTGCTTTTATCAATGCACGCATAAAAGAAGAAAAATTATCCAACGTTGCCACTGTACTGGGAACAGAAACATCCGTGAAACTTCCCGATGCCAGTGTTGATCTCATTTTATTGGTTGACGTTTACCATGAATTTTCATTTCCTTATGAAATGGGAGTATCCATGTACAAAGCACTGAAACCAAATGGTCGATTGGTTTTAGTAGAATTTAGAGCAGAAGATTTTGCTGTTCCAATCAAAGAGATTCATAAGATGAGCGAAGCACAAGCGGTGAAAGAAATGAAAGAAATTGGATTTCAATTACAAAAAAATATAAATAATCTTCCTTGGCAACATTGTATGATCTTCGTGAAATGAATATGGAACATCCCAATTTTCTACTCTATGGCGCCAATGGATATACCGGTCGACTCATTGCGCGCTTGGCACACGAGTACGGCTTGAAGCCCATCCTCGCTGGTCGCAGAAAAGAAATCATCGCACCCCTTGCAGAAGAATTGAATCTTGCTTATCGCATTGCTGATCTGAATAATGCTGAAGCATTGCAATCGATCCTGCAAGATGTACCGGTTGTATTGCACGCAGCAGGACCATTCAGTGTTACAGCACAACCGATGATTGAAGCATGTTTAGCTACAAAAACTCATTACGTAGATATCACCGGAGAGATTATTGTGTATGAAATGGCGAAACGGTATGATGCAGCTGCAAAGCAAGCGAATATCATGATCATGCCCGGGGGAGGATTTGATGTGGTGCCGACCGACTGCATTGCATTGTATCTAAAAAATAAATTACCGGATGCAACGCACCTCCAACTGGCATTTGCTTCGATCGGCGGAGGTGTGAGTCACGGTACCGCACTGACCATGAGTAAAGGATTGGGTGAAAAAAGTGCAGTTCGAAAAGACGGTAAAATCATTCCTGTTCCACTTGGACATAAAGGGATGTGGGTTGATTTTGGAATCAAGCGGCTATTTGTTATGACGATCCCATGGGGTGATGTATCAACGGCATACACCACCACCGGTATTCCAAATATTGAGACCTATACCGGGATTGCACCTAAAACCTATCAGTTATTAAAATACCAGTCGCTTTTCAACTGGTTGCTACGCACTTCGTTTGTCCGTAATCTGGTTAAAAAAAGAATTGACAATGGACCTCCCGGTCCCTCTGATCAGAGAAGGATGAATGGGAAAAGCCTCGTATGGGGAGAAGTCAGCAATGGGAAAGGAGAGGTTGCACAAGCGCGACTGAATGGACCTGAAGGATATACCCTGACCGCCCACTCGAGTCTGCTGATTACACAAAAGATCCTCTCTGGAAATGTTAAGTCGGGCTATCAAACTCCGGCAGGATGCTACGGAGCAGATCTGATTCTAGAAGTACCAGGTGTTACAAGGGAAATAGTACGATGAATTCAAATTTTTGAGTAAATTAACTATATAATTATCCCTTTAAACAATGAACGTTCGACTGATTCCTGTCCTGTTCCTGTTTTCAATTCTCTCTAATATTGCATACGGACAAGATGAAACTAAGCAAACAGAGAAGAAAGTAAAAATCACAATGGATGGCTTGTTTGTTGTTGCAGTAGGTAAAGATTTTTATTCTATCAATCTGGGAGGTCCCACTGTGATGGTGAACATCAACAAAGATTTAAGTTTTGGAGTTGGGCCCGTACCATCATTATTTTCCAGAGAAGGTAAATTTGGACCCAAATTGGGGATGGCCCCAAGGATGGAGTATAAACACCTTGTTATAATGGCTCCTTTCTTTACTGGAGAAAATTTTGGCGACTGGATAGGTTCTATAGGAATAGGATATAGATTTAAATAAAGATGATTAACGCTTTTAAGCTATGAACATGAAAAAATACGTGCTGACTACTTTAGTAATTGGGGTATCCATTTTCAGTAATGCGCAACCTCCTGCAGGTGATGCAAATCCCGGTGATGTATATGGCGAAAAAGTAAAATCTAAGGGCGCCGTTGCGCTTGCTGATGTTGCAACCCAGCTCAACGACCAAACTGCGCTGAAAGACATAAAAATAAAAGCAAAGGTCACCGAAGTCTGTGCCAATAAAGGATGCTGGCTCAAATTAGAGCTTCCAGATGGACAACAGGCAACTGTAAAAATGAAAGATTATGGATTTTTTGTGCCGCTTGCTGCAAAGGGGAAAACCATCGTTATTGATGGTGATGCCGAATTAAAAGTTACTTCAGTAAAAGAACTTCGTCACTTTGCAGAAGATGCTAAAAAATCACAAGCAGAAATCGACGCCATAACAGAACCCAAAAAAGAAGTAAAGATTCTTGCAAAAGGGATAGTTGTGGTGGGTAATTGATTACTTCCACCCTCGCTCTACCGGCTTATGCGGATCGGGAGGCATTGAGGGAAGCACCTTCAGGTATTCAATAATGGCCATTCGTTCGTTGTGCGAAAGTGCAGGACCAATTTTCCCTCGAGTGGTTGAATCACTTGTGAACGCATGACCCGTATTGGAGTTGCCGGGAAGTCGCGTATCAAATTGAAATGATTTTTTACCAGGCTGACTCACATAGCCCAATTTTGTAGGATCGTACTCGTACGTGCCTAACCAAAATGTGGTTGACCGTTCTGCAGGTGGACTCAACAACTCGTAGATAGTTGGAACAGATGCATTGTGCAGAAACGGTGGTGTACTCCAAATACCATCCAATGGTCGCGCTTTATAAATTGCTTTTGCCTGAACCAAATCGGGTCTGCCTTCTCCATTGGCATCGTATCGTTGTTCAGGTGTGTACCCCAGTTGATCGTAGGCATATTTCGCCATCTCAGTAGTCACCAATTGCAATCCCGTTGCTCCATCAACAGGAGCTGCATCCTTGCCCAATAATTTAGAAACCACATAACGGCGACGCATAAAAGTGACTGCTTCACTGGAATCGGTACCGATAACATGGAGTGGAACTTGAGTAACTGCAAGTTCAATATTTGTTGGATCAGAGCCAATGATTGGACGAGGTGCATGGCATTTTGCACAATTCTGCATGAACAGCGCCCTTCCCTCTTTTGCTTTATTCATATCGATTTCTCCCAACAATTGCTTTGGCCATTGAGGTGCTTTAAGCGAAGCATATCCTTTTTCCATTTCAACCAACTTCTTTATATCAAAATTACTTTTCCATTTATCCGGAGTGGTCTTTACATTTCCTTGATCATCTAAAAAGAACGTTCTTCCTCCGTTGCCCAATACCTGTAATATGTTACGGGCCATGGGTTGACTGAACGACGCATTGTAATGAACCCAGTTGAGACGGGCAATATCCCATAAAAATGGAACACCTACCGGAGCGTTATTGGCGTGATAGTTTGCTTGTTCACGCAGACCCAATCCAAACACCTCATTTCCGATTCGGTTAAATGGATCCATTCTGCCGTGACCAGCCTCCACAGAGGGTGTACTGAGTTTTGCATATGCCTCTTGCTCCCATAACGCAATTCCAATTACTTGCTCAACCTCTTTTCTTAATTGTGATTCATCTCCTGGTTCTTCAGTCAGCACTCTACTGGAAAATTGTTTCCACGCAATTGAATCGGTTAATGTCTTGCCCAAAGCCACTCCATAATTAATGAAGAATTGATAGATATTGAATCCGGCAGATGCTCCATCAATTCGAAGGGCCTTTCCCTGGTAGTTGATCTGACCGGTGTGACAAGAACTGCACGTTAGTCCCAACATTATTCTTCCTCCTGCTTCAGCAGGCTTAATTGAAAAACCAATGGGCAATCCCTGGGGATTGTTTTTCGTAACCGACTTATCTAAAAATCCCAAGCTGCGCAAGTAAGCGGGATCAAGAAGCGATAAAGAAGTGTCAGGTGCTTCCAACGCACGTACCCAGCTGAGGGGCGCAAACTCCTGACCGGCATTCAGATGATGCCAATAGTCTCGTTCCTCATCGGTCCACCCTTGTTCTGTCCACAGGATTTCATTAGGAACATAAAATCCTTCGTAGGTTTTCTTTGTTGAACAACTAAAAAAACCAGTCAAGAGGGATATAAATAAAAAATAGTGTTTCATTGGCAATTGGTATGAGGATCGATAAATGATTATAGATTAAATTTAGACAGATATTTTTAAAGTAACTCGTTCTACTCAACTGAAATAATGAAGAACTACGCCATTATAGGAGCCAGTGGACTCATTGGTAATCATATCCTCAACGAATTATTGCTGCAAAGCGATGTTCATCTGACAGTAATCGGTAGAAGATCATTGAATCTAAATGATCACAGAATTAAAGAAGTCGTTGTTGATTTTTCAGATGCATCATCATTAATTAGCGCTGTTAAAGGAATGGATGCAGTATTTGTTTCAGTTGGTACCACTCAAAAAAAAGTGAAAGGAGACGATAAGGCATATCGTAAAGTAGATCATGATGTTCCGGTTGCTGTAGCCGAAGCATGTGCAGCAAACAGTATTCCAAAACTATTACTCGTATCGTCAGTGGGTGCCGATAGTAGCAGTTCCAATTTTTATTTGCGACTAAAAGGTGAAGTAGAAGATCATATCGAAAAACTACCCATCTCCTATGTAGGAATATTTCAGCCATCCCTTCTTATGGGAAATAGAAATGAATTCAGATTAGGTGAGAAAATCGGACAGATGATTATGCCGCTCATCTCTTTTTTATTGCCGATGCACTACAGACCTATTCCCGCTCAATCAGTGGCAAAATCGATGATCCGCGAAGCAATGAAAAACAAAAAGGGAGTGTGCCGATATACGTATCGGGATATGTAGATTATTTCACGTTCAGATTTGTTCCAACAATCTCAACCGTTTTTTTCTGGAGACCGGATGTAGCAGGACCAGTAGTTACTGCTCCATCAATTGAGAAATTAGAGCCATGTGCTGAACAATTGAAACTGCTGGAAGCTTTTACGAAACTGATGGTGGCCCCAGCATGCGGACACGCACTGGAAAATGCAACAAAACTGGCAGCAACATTACCCGTTGCTACACGAACCACTGCTACTCCTTTATCTATTATGAAATCATTGATGGCCAATAACTGAGAATTCAAATTGACCGTCAACAGAATATCACTGGGCGTAGGGTTTGGGTTATTGTTATTATTGTTGTTGTTATTAGAGGGCGAATTTGCCTCTTCCTTAGAACATGCCTGCATCATGCAGCTGATGCACGTCAGGGTCAATCCCCCTGTAAGACTGTTGATGAATTCTTTCCTGTCCATATCGGCAGAACAAACCTTTGAATTAAAAGTTCGGGAAATTCCCATTTTTTAAAAAGATCTTTGATATAGACATTAGAAATGAGTCGATTTTTTGTAATTTGATAGGGTACTTATTTTAAATAGTTTATAATTATAAAACGCTGCTTATGTTAATTAAACAATTATTCTCTACGCTAATGATTGCAACTATTTTAATTGCTTGTCAGGAAAAATCAAGTTCTAAGTGGACATCCTTAAAATTGATACAAAATGCACCTTCGTTGGTTCGTCTCAATTTGGGAGATTCTTCAGAAGACCATGGAGATGGTATGGCTTTTGAAGCATCACTCAGAGATACTGATGGCAAAGAAGTGGGAGAAGTTTTAGGCTGGCTGATTACTGTAGATCTATTGGACGGTGATTCTCTCAATAAGATTGTTAAAACTGACAAAATTGGATCACTGGTAATTAAACTGGGTGATGATGAAATCATTGCTCAAGGCAGAACCTACTATTCACAAAATCAAAAAATAATGAACTCCGGAGTCCCTCAACGTAGAGCCATCGTTGGCGGTACAGGAAAATATAAAGGGGTTACTGGTCAAATTACTACCACCCGAAATGAAGACGGTACGTATACGCACGAACTGGAAATGAAAATAGATGAGTGATAAATAATTAATTTATTTGAATCTCTCCCTTCATATACAAAACAGCCTGACCAGCTATTTCCACTCGATCTCCCACCAGCTTACACTGTAATTTTCCCTGGCGAGAGGAAAGTTGTAATGCGACCAATGACTCTTTATTGAATACCTCTGACCAATATGGAGCCAATGTAGTATGTGCTGAACCTGTAACGGGATCTTCGTTCAC
>JAFMES010000043.1 GCA_017856605.1 Chitinophagaceae bacterium | reverse complement strand
CCGATTGTAAGTTGCCTGACCTAAAAAGCGCTGTTTATCGGATGCTATCAAGGAAGCAAGTGTTGATCTAGCTCCAGAACCTAAGTGTACTTTTGTTGGTCCACCAGGATGAACTCCTAGCCAATATTCTGCAAATGGGAGATTTTCTGGGTTTTGAGTCAGCAGTTTACCCGCCAAAAAATCTTTTCCTCCCCAATCATAGTGTTGAATACATCCTGTCAATTGGTATATCATAGCATGTCGACTACTTAACGTTAAGATAGATTCGAAGTTAAATAATAAATAGATGGCTAAGCATAATGAATTAGGTGCTCATGGAGAGTCATTAGCAAGAAAATGGTTGTCAGACAATGGGTTTTATGTACTTGAAACCAATTGGAGAGTGGGGCATCTGGAAATTGACATTATTTGTCACAAAAACAACAAACTGCACATTATAGAAGTAAAATGCAGGAGTGGCAGACGTTTTGGTCATCCTGAACAAAGGGTAAATAAAAAGAAAATTAAAAACATGACTGCCGCTGGTACGTCATATATGCATCAAAAAAATATACGAGGCTGGATCAGTTATGATATTCTATCCATCACACTTTGTGCTGATCAACCGATAGAATTTCTATTGATTGAGGACATATACTAGTTACTTGAGTAGACCTGCTAGCGTAGACTGCAACTGTTCGCCACGGAGATTTTTAGCTATGATTACCCCATTGGGATCTATCAATAAGTTTTGAGGAATACTTTGCACCTTGTATTGAACTGCCACGGCATTATTCCAAAATTTAAGATCACTTACCTGAGTCCATGCAAGTCCATCGTCTGAAATGGCCTTCAACCATGGATCCTTTGCCCGATCCAATGAGACACCCAGCACAGTAAAGTTTTTCTCTTTATACTTTTTATATGCATTTACTACGTTGGGATTTTCTTGCCTACACGGTCCACACCAGCTGGCCCAGAAATCGACTAGAACATATCTCCCGCGAAAGGATGAAAGCTGAATGTCCTTACCATACTGATCTTGTTGTACAAAATCAGGAGCTACTGTCCCAATAGCAGCAAATTTTGCATCTTCAATCATCTGCTGAACCATTTTGGCAAAATAATTTGAACGGCCGGATTCAGCAATCATTGCGTATCGTTTTTCCATTACACTTGGATCTTCACTCAATTGCATCACCACCAAAATGGCAAAAGGGGCAACTGGTGATTGATTGTGTTTGGAAATAAATTCATCTACTTTGGTATTGACTTCGATAACCAGATCAGCATAAGATTTACGAAGGGAACCATTTTCATCTTTCTCTCCTTTATTCAACAATTGAGCTATGGAAGAAAGTTTTGAAAAGAGTGGATTGAACGTTGCATTGAAACGAACATAATCATCTTGTGAAGTAGAGCCGGTTACAACTGACTGCTGAAAAGCATTTACATTTCCGGTGATTTCGATTGAAGACCCATCCAAAAACATCAGGAGTTTTTGGTTTGCTCCCTTAGCAGTTAGCTGATAAAGGCCTGGCATTTGCAGTTTTGCGTTTGCCTCAAAACGATTTCCCTTGGAATAAACTGTAAACAAGGGTTCTTCATCCATGGCCTCCGCCTTTAACGTAATCTCTGTACTATCGGCCATGCCCACAAATTCGCCGCGGATGGAAAAAGATTTCTCGGTTTGAGCAAATAGGTTATTCGCAAAAAGGAGGAATATGATTAAGGTTCTTATCATGGTCGGTGTCGTTTACGAAGTACATTTTCAATATCTGCTAATCTAAAGCCTTTAGTGTTAAGCAAAAGCAAATAGTGGAAAAGCAAATCCGCTGCCTCTTCTAAAAATTTATCCGTATTCTGCTCTTTTGATTCAATAACTAATTCGACAGCCTCTTCACCCACTTTTTGAGCAATCCGATTGAGCCCTTTATTGAACAGATCACTGACATACGACTGATCAGGAGGAAGCTGTTTCCGGCTTTCAATTACAGTTTCCAAAAAAGGTAAAAAAGATTCAATTGAATCGTTGGCCTCACCCCAACAAGTTGGTGAACCTGTGTGGCAAACCGGTCCCGTTGGTTTAGCCTTGATTAAGATCGTATCGTGATCGCAATCCACTTTATACTCAATGAATTCCAAAACATTTCCACTCTCCTCTCCCTTTACCCAAATTCTATTTTTAGAACGACTGAAAAATGTAACTTTTTTTGTCGCTAACGTAAGTGCGAGCGCTTCTTCATTCATAAAACCAAGCATCAAAACCTTATGAGTTTGGACATCTTGAATTATGGCAGGGACAAGACCATCTGTATACTTATTAAAAAAGACTGGAACATTCATAGTACGAAATTAATGTTTCTACTCAGCGAATGGGCAAATTACAGGTCTTTAAATACTGCTTCAATGACTGAACCGAAATTTCCTTGAAATGAAATACACTAGCAGCAAGTGCAGCATCTGCTCCCCTCTGCAGTACTTCTGCAAAATGTGCAGGTGTACCTCCACCCCCTGATGCAATTACAGGAACGCTTAAACTAGCAGCTACCTCACTTGTAATATCTACTGCAAAACCATTTTTGACACCGTCGTGGTCCATAGAAGTTAATAAGATTTCCCCTGCGCCCCGAGCTACTCCTTCTAAAATCCACTCTTTGCAATCACTTCCCGTTGCAGTTCTTCCCCCATTCAGATAGACTTCCCAATAGCCACCATGGTTCTGTTTTATATCCACAGCCAAGACAATACACTGACTTCCAAACTCTGCAGCCAACTCAGTAATTAAAGCTGGACGTTTGAATGCAGCAGAATTGACACATATTTTATCAGCTCCGCTATCCAATAACAGACGAACATCTTCCACTGAAGCTATCCCACCTCCAACCGTAAAGGGGATATTGATGGCTTGAGCAATGCGACGAACCAGGTCCGCCAAGGTTTTTCTCCCTTCGTGCGTTGCCGTGATATCTAAAAAAACAAGTTCATCAGCCCCCTCCTTAGCGTATATGGCAGCAAGTTCAACCGGATCTCCTGCATCGCGTAACTCGACAAAATTTGTTCCTTTGACGGTTCGACCGTTTTGAATATCGAGACAAGGGATAATTCGCTTTGTCAACATGATTAATTCCGTTTGGTACAAAAAAGTTGAACCTCATCCATTGTAATCATTCCTTCATATAAAGCCTTACCCACAATAGCCCCAACACAACCAATTTTTTCTAAAAGGTAGAGATCCTTAATGGAACTAACACCACCGCTTGAGACGAGTTCAATGGAAGGAAATTCTTCCAGTAGTTGCTCATACAGACCAACCGAAGGGCCCTTGAATAGCCCATCTCTTTCGATATCGGTACAAAAGAAATGGTTAAATCCCTGCTGTATACACTCCCTTAACAACGTTCCAATTTGCAGCTCAGTGGTCTCTTGCCAGCCGGAAATGTGAATAAAGCCATCTTTGACATCAGCTCCTATAAAAAAAGAGTCAGGTCCGAATTCCTCTTTCCACTCAAGCAATAATGGTTTATTTTTCACAGCAACACTTCCCACTACAACATAGGATATCCCCAGTTCCAATATCCGTTTTACATCTTCACGCGATTTAACACCTCCCCCAAAATCGATCTGCATATCCGTATGCTTTGCAATTTGTTCAGCAGTTGCCCAATTCACTACTTTTCCCGTTCGTGCACCATCCAGATCTACCAAATGGAGTCGCCTTACCCCTGCATCTTGAAATCGCTTAGCCATATCCAAAGGAGAAGCAGAATAGGTTGACTGTTGGCTAAAATCACCTTGAGATAAGCGTACACACTTCCCTTCGATAATATCAATTGCGGGTATCAGTTCCATTAGTCCGGTAAATTGATAAAGTTTTTGAGGATGACCTCGCCAATTGAAGCACTTTTTTCAGGATGAAATTGGACACCATAAAAATTACCCTTAGCAAGTGCTGCACTGTATCTCCCACAATAATTTGTTACTGCAATGGTCTCTGATCCAATATCGGCTCTATAACTGTGAACAAAATAACAAAATGAATCATCTGTTATCCCATTAAACAATGGGGATCGCAATTCACTAATTGAATTCCACCCAATTTGCGGAATTTTTTCTCCCTGATTAGTTGCATTGAATCGAAGTACATGCTGACTAAAAATTCCAAGACATGGCGTATCATTCTCCTCACTGTGTGTGCACATTAATTGCATACCCAGGCAAATTCCAAGAAATGGCTGTTGGATGCTGAGTATTATTTTATCTAAAGACCTTTCTTTAATGTAGCGCATAGCGGAGCTTGCTTCCCCTACTCCAGGAAAAATAACCCGATCGGCCTTTACTATTTTCTCGTGATCATCGGTTACCTCAGGGGTTATGCCCATGCGCTCTAATGCAATCTGAACCGATCGAACATTGCCTGCATTGTATTTTATTACAACTACATTCATCCTAATTTCCTTTGATGCTTTTTACGAAGTCATTGATAGTCGCCGGATCTACTCCTTTATTGGTTAAAATAGATATAAAGGCAGATCCGATAATAGCGCCGTCAGCAAGTTGGGTAACCGCATTAAACGTATCGGCATTGTGTATGCCAAATCCAACTAAGATGGGATTACTCAAATTATAAGATTTCAATTTTGATAAATACTGTTCCACTCGTGAGAAATCTTTATCCTTACCTGTAGTAGAAGATGATGAAACAGCATATAAAAATCCACTGCTGCATCGATCCAACAAGCGTACCCGTTCTTCAGGTGTTTCTGGTGTAACCAGAAACACCATATTCAAATGATTCTTTTTTAAAACAGAGGAATAGGTCCGTTGAAATTCAATTACAGGCATATCCGGAAGAATTAACCCATCGATACCACATTTGGAAGCTTCTTGGCAAAATCGATCAAACCCAAATTGCAGAACTGGATTCATGTATCCCATCAACACGACTGGGATAGAGGTGAAACTTCGAAGTGCAGAAAGTTGCTTAAATAATAATTCAATTGACATCCCATTGGATAAAGCTTTTGAACTACTTTCCTGTATGATAGGTCCATCTGCCAGTGGATCGCTATAGGGCATACCAATCTCAATCAGATCAACCCCAGAGGCATCCAATTGCTTGATAATCTCAATGGTGCTATCCAGGTGAGGATACCCTGCAGTAAAATAAACATTCAGTACCCTTTTGGGATGTTGGTCAAATAAGTGTTGGATTCTGGAATTCATGACTGCTTCAGTTTCAGTTCAGACATATAGGTAGAAAGATCCTTGTCCCCTCTTCCGCTCAAACAAATAACAGTAAGATCCTCTTTGCCAAATTTCATATTGTTCAGTACCGCGAATGCATGAGCTGTTTCCAAAGCGGGAATGATACCTTCTAACTGTGATACCTCGAAGGCCGCTTTCATAGCTTCTTCATCTGTTGCACTCATGAATACCCCTCTACCACTAGAAAAAAGGTGAGCATGCATGGGACCAATTCCAGGATAGTCCAATCCGGCTGAGATGCTATGAGGTTCTACTACCTGTCCATCACTGGTTTGCATTACAATGCTTTTACTGCCATGCAAAATACCAGTTACACCCAACTGAGTTGTAGCTGCTGACATTCCGGAGTGCACACCATGTCCCGCTGCTTCTACAGCAACGATTTCAACATTGGGTTGGTCTAGAAAATGATAAAAAGCTCCAGCGGCATTGCTGCCACCACCAACACAGGCCATGACACGAGTAGGTGATTTGACTCCATATTCAGAAGAGAGTTGTGCAATGATTTCCTGACTGATAATGGATTGAAACCGTGCTACCATATCAGGATAAGGATGAGGACCAACCACAGATCCTATGATGTAGTGGGTATCTATTGGGTTATTGATCCAATCGCGTATGGCTTCATTGGTAGCATCTTTTAATGTTTTACTACCGCTGGTAGCAGGAATTACTTTGGCACCAAGCATTTGCATGCGAGCAACATTTGGCTGTTGACGTTGCATGTCTTTCTCTCCCATGTAAACAATACATTCTAATCCTTTTAATGCACAAACGGTTGCTGTGGCAACACCATGTTGACCCGCACCGGTTTCTGCAATTATTCTTTTTTTTCCAAGTCGTTGTGCTAATAATACCTGTCCAACAGTATTATTTATTTTGTGTGCACCGGTATGACAAAGATCTTCACGCTTTAGCAACAAAGTAGTATTGTATTTTTCACTTAGCCGTTTTGCATGAAAAAGGGGGGTTGGTCTACCTACGTAATCTTTGAGCAATGCATTGAATTCATTCTTAAAAGAATCATCACTCATAATATCCAAATACTGCTCTTTCAATTGTTCTACATTTTGAAAAAGCATTTCGGGGATATAAGCACCCCCGTACTCCCCATAATAGCCGTCCGTATCAGGAACTGAAAATAATTTCTGCATTAAATGAGTTTGATTTGATTAAAAAATGCGTCTACCCGTTCAAGATCCTTTATTCCGGGAGAAATCTCAAAACGACTGTTAACATCAGCAGCATGGAGTTGAGGATGTTCGTTTTTTAGACGTGTTAAGGCGTCTAGGTCATCTTCTTGAAGTCCCCCACTGATAAAAATTGACGAACGGATGGCTGACCAATTGACAAGCGACCAGTCGAACTTTTTACCCGTACCGCCATGTTTTTCGCTTAACGTATCAAATAACACAGCATCTACACAAGATAGGTAGCCACTCATTTTCTCTTCTGAAAAGAATTCTCCACCAATGGAAAAGGACTTTATCACTCCACAATAGCTTTTTAACATAGAACAAAATTCAGGCGATTCATTTCCATGCAACTGAACATAATCAAGGCCCCACTCCTGAATCATCTCAACAATATGCTCCATGGTTTCGTTCACAAAAACTCCTACTTTCTTAGATTGCAGATCAACCGATCGAACCCATTCCGATGAAAGATCCCCATTTAAAACACATCGAGGTGAATTAGCATAAAAAATGAACCCGATGTAATCAATTCCACACTGATTCAATGCGAGTACCTGCTCTTTTTTTTGTATTCCACAGACTTTGAGCTTCATTGCACCCGGGTTTGTTGAATAAATTTCTGTAACTCATACCCAGGATCCGAAGACCGCATGAATCGTTCACCAATTAAAAATCCCTCAAACCCACATTCCCTGAACCGCTTAAGCTGATCGGGCTCGGTGATGCCGCTTTCAGCTATCTTAAATGCTTCTGCTGGCAACGCATTAATCATACGCATACTTCTATCCACATCAACATCGAAACTTTTTAAATTACGATTGTTGATTCCTACCATGGCGACTTCATTACAATAATGATCAAGTTCATGCTCATCGTGAATCTCCAGAATTACTTCCAATCCCAACTCATGTGCCATCTGAGAAAAATCAACTACTTGCTTTTTTTCTAAAATCGCAGCGATCAGCAATATAATATCCGCTCCGATGGATTTTGACTCGTGAATTTGATAGGTGTCAATGATAAATTCTTTGCGAAGTATTGGAATCTGGATATGACTTCTTACATCTAATATATCTTTTTCGGAACCCCCAAAAAAATGATTATCGGTCAGAATGGATAGTGCGGAGGCCCCGGCCTGCTCATACGCTGGAATCACCTTGTTGGCATCAGCAGCTTGATTGATCCATCCTTTTGAAGGCGAACGTCGCTTAAACTCTGAAATAATACCATTACCATCATTGTTTCGGACATGCTGTACATAGGAAATTGAAGATCGATGATAAAATGGCGAGTCAAATAGACCCGAAAGCGGGACTTCACGCTTTTTTTGGCCAACGACTTCTTTTTTATACTGAACAATTTGATCTAAAATATTCATAGTTTACTTTGTAACTGAATCAACCGATTCATTGTTTGTTTTACCTTACCAGAATGCAGCGCATCTGCAGCAGCCTCAAGAGCAGTTGGTAAATCATTGTACCGTTCTGCAGTCATCAAGGCCAATGCAGCGTTTGCAATAACAACAGCATTTTGCTGTTGCGTTCCCTCTCCCATCAAAATAGCGTAACCAATCTTTGCAGCCTGTTCTACACTTTCACCACCGAATAAGGATGCATGATTTACAGCAACGGAGGAAAAGGCGGAAGGCGAAATCATTTTTTCCTCTTTGTGGGAAACAACTTTCACTTCTGAAGTAAGCGACACTTCATCATACCCATCCATGGAATGCACGATTGCATACTTCCTATTTTCGCTTTGCAGCAGGTAATTGTACATCCGGACTATTTCAATATTATATGCACCAATCATTTGAAATGCTGGTTCTGCTGGATTGACCAATGGACCTAGTAAATTAAAAACAGTTCGTACCCTCAGATTTTTTCGAATAGGAGCAACAGTTTTTAAGGCCGGATGAAAAATTGGTGCATGCAAAAAGCAAAGATTCGTTTCTGCTAGTTCATTAGCCAGTAATGATGGGTCTGTTTTAAATTGATACCCTAAAGCTGACATGAAATTAGAAGCCCCGCTCACGGAACTGGAACCAAAACTGCCGTGTTTGGTGACCGGCTGACCAGCTGCAGCAACAATAAAACAGGTAATGGTTGATATATTAAAGGTGTTTCGTCCATCACCTCCAGTTCCAACAATATCAATTGATTGAGTAGCTCCAAAATTGATCTTTACACACAGCTCAAGCAGAGCATCCTTAAAACCAGCCATCTCTTCTAACGTAATATTGCGCATCAAAAAAACCGACATAAATGCACTTAGCTCGTGTTCGTTATACTTCCCCTCTCCAATGGCCAACAGGGCCTCTTTTGCCCGTTCCCGAGACAGCGTTCGATGCTCAAATAAATATAAAAGAAGCTCTTTCATTCTATTAATTACTAAATGATGATAACCAGTTTTTAATCATTTGTGTTCCCTTTTCAGTTAAAATGCTCTCTGGATGAAACTGAACTCCCTGCACATCATAGACTTTATGCCGAACCGACATAATATGTCCTTCATTATCCTTAGAAGTCACTTCTAGGCAATCGGGTATAGTAGATTGATCAATAACCCAACTGTGGTACCGACCCGCAACCAATTGCCGATCCATTCCCCTGAACCAATCATTGGGACGCTGTACATCTAACGCTTGATCGAGAAGCTCAATGGGCGTAGCAATACCATGGTAAACAGTTGATAAATTCAAAAGAGAAGCCCCAAATGATTGGCCAATAGCTTGATGACCTAGGCATACGCCAAGAATTGATAATTTGGAAGCGTACTTTTCAATCAGAGGCAACAGTATACCTGCTTCTTCAGGAATACCGGGACCAGGCGAAAGCAAAACACCGGTATAATCAGTAATCTGCTCAAGCTCTATTTTATCATTGCGAAATACATCCAATTCGCCTGAATGCATCTCTCTTACCATTTGAACAAGGTTATAGGTAAAGGAGTCATAATTATCTAAAATAAGTATACGGTTCACCTGGATTTATTTTAGCGTGTGTCGAATAGATTGAGCATAGGCTAATGCTTTTTTCAAAGCCCCGAGTTTATTGTTTACCTCTTGCAACTCATTCTCAGGGACACTGGAAGCAACAATACCTGCACCGGCTTGGTAATAAAGTGTATTTCCTTTACTCATGAAGCTTCTAATCAAAATAGCATGATTGCACGAACCATTGAAGCCAAAAAAGCCAATGGCTCCCCCATAGAATGACCTGCTGCTTGGCTCATACCGTTCAATTAACTCCATCGCCTTGAATTTGGGAGCACCACTGAGTGTACCAGCGGGAAAAGTGGTGGCCATTAACTCAATCGGATTCATTCCTTCTTTTACGGAAGCTGTTACTTCACTGACCAAATGAATCACGTGAGAATAATATTTTACCTGTCGGTAACGATCGACCCGCGTTTCAGAGCAGACGCGACTCAAATCATTTCGAGCTAGATCTACCAGCATTACATGCTCTGCATTTTCTTTTGGATCAAGGAGCAATCGTTCTGCTTCTCGATGGTCAGTTGCATCATCTCCCGTCCGTTTAAAGGTACCGGCGATTGGATGGACGACGGCTTTACCATTTGCCACGATGAGCTGACTCTCCGGAGAGGATCCCATTAGTTTATAATCGCCATAATCAAAGTAAAAAAGATAAGGAGATGGATTGACCATGCGCAGCGCCCGATATACATTGAACTCGTCACCTTTAAACTGTTGTTGGAACCTGCGACTTAAAACGATTTGAAAAACATCACCCCTATAACAATGCCCAATACCCTTTCTAACTAAATCAAGATACTCATCATCGCTCATGTTGGATTGCTCGTCACCTAGTGTAGCAAAAGGGTAAGAGGAACTATTTTTTCCTGTTACAATTCCAATCAACCCTTCCGCATCGCCCTCTACCCCTTCTACGCTATTTTCAAGCAATAAAATTGAATCTTTAAAATGATCAACAACAATTACAAATTGATAAAGTCGATAACGAATAAGAGGAACCACCGGATGCAATTTCTCGCCACTAGATAGTTCATCAACTTTATCATACCCTTTACCTCCTACAGCAACGGTTTCAAAGAACGGAATGGCGTCATACGCCGTGTAGCCAAATAGACCTTGAGCATAACGGGCTTCTTTTTCTTCGGAGCTGACTTCAAATGCCCCCATATAGTTCCAAATAACACGCTGAACAGATTGGTCATTGAGCGATAAGGTAACTGGGTTTGCGCCAGGATACTTCAATTCAACCTCTTGGGAGTTTTTAACCTCAATCCCTCCAATTGCATTGATTCCTATGAAAGAAAAACTATTTTCAGAAGCATGATGATCAGTGCTTTCTAACAAAATGGTATCCCGAAAGCGATCCCTCAACTTGAGATAGATCCCAACAGGCGTATATAAGTCAGCCGGTAGCCGGTAAAGTGACGTTTTTAGTTTAATTTTTTTCATTTCGTTTGTTAAGCGAGTAGAAATAAAAAAGCCCCAAACATCGGGGCTTCACTTATTTGTACTAACAACAAGGACCTACCCCAATGAAATCAGGTTGTGGTGCCAATAGTTATTAGTGAAATTCAATGTCATGAGACGAAATTCTATGATTTTACCATTAAATCCAAAAAAAGCTGAAAATTTATTTAACAAAGCGCTTGATTTCCCGATCAGCTTCACGTTGCTTTATGCTTTCCCGCTTATCGTGCAGTTTTTTACCTCTCGCAATCCCAATCTGAATTTTTGCATAACCTCGGTCGTTAAAAAAAATTCGAAGCGGAATGATGGTCAGTCCCTTATCCCTCAGTTTTTGCTGAATTTTCTGGATCTCTTTTTTGGTAAGCAACAATTTTCGCTCACGAGTAGCTGGGGCATTAGCATAACTTCCAGGTCCATAGGGTGAAATATGCAGCCCTTTAATGAATAATTCATTGTTATTGAGTAAGCAATAACTGTCAGTAAAACTAACTGTCCCGTTTCGAAGGGATTTCACTTCAGTCCCGGTAAGGATCATTCCTGCCTCATACTTCTCTTCGATGAAGTATTCATACGTTGCAGATTTGTTCCTGAGTTCCATTAGTGTTCAATTACAAGGACTAGCCCTTGAAATGTGAAAGCAGCAGTGCAAGTCGCTCTTTTAAGTGTTTTCGCTCAACAATCATATCCAGAAACCCATGCTCCATAACAAACTCAGAAGTTTGAAAACCCTCTGGTAAATCTTTTTTAATGGTTTCTTTAATAACGCGTGGACCTGCAAATCCGATCATGGCTCCAGGCTCTCCGATGTTGATGTCTCCCACCATAGCGAAGGAAGCAGTGGTTCCGCCGTAGGTAGGATCGGTACAAAGTGAGATGTATGGAATTTTATGCTGAGCAAGGCGACTGATCTTTCCTAATGTCTTGGGAAGTTGCATCAATGAGAATGCACTTTCCATCATACGCGCACCACCACTTTTACTGATGATCATCAATGGAATCTTGTGTTGTAAACAGTACTCCGCTGAACGCGCAATTTTTTCACCCATGACACTTCCTAATGAACCACCAATGAAATTGAAATCCATACAAGATATCACCAATTCGTGGCCCCCTACTTTTCCAACTGCAGATGTTATTGAATCATGAAGTCCGGTTTTCTGGTAGGCTTCTTCCAAGCGTTTTCCATACGGCTTGAGATCAGAAAATCCAAGGAAATCAATTGAAGTAACCTCTGCAAACAACTCTTTAAACTGACCCTCATCAAATAAAAACTCAAAATAGTCTGCACTTCCAATTCGGTGATGATGAGCACACTTTGGACAAACAGAAAGGTTTTCTTTTAATTCTACTGTTGTGCAGGTATACTTACAGGAAGGGCACATGGTCCACAAACCATCAGGCACTTCTTTCTTTTCAGCGGTAGTGGTATTGATGCCTTTCTTTCTGCGCTTGAACCAACTGGATGAAGAGGACTCCTGAGCAGGAAGGGCACCGGACAAATTAGATTTGTTTTGATCTTGCTTTTGTGAATCCATTTCAATAAAATGTTTCAGCTGCAAATATAGGTCTTATCAAATTAGGGCAGTTTTCTGTGGGTAGAGGAACTAAAACAATTCGCCTTGCTTTTTGCGACCATCCACTACCCATTCAATTTCAGTACTTTTTGAAAAATCAGTCAATTTTACTCCAACTGCCTTCCAACCCATCAGTTCAACAAATCCTGCAACCTTGATTTTAGATGTTTTCACCTGCGCTCCACGACCTGTTCGAATCAGCACGGATGGTTCCTGTTCAGTTGTAACCGCCTCCACATAGTTGCCTTCACCTTCTTTAATGAAAGAAAACTTATTGTTCAAGGTAGTCGTTTCGATTTTGAAGCGCTTGATGGTGTATTGCAATTTTTCCTTGTCAAGATAAATTGCTGTAATGATTTTTTCAGGATCAAATTTTTCAATTTTAATCAACGTCTCTGGATCAAATCGTTGAGTCAATTCTGTGGAGTTGATTTCATAGGTTCCATCGTGGTGAATCACCAACAACAAATCCTCCGGTTGAAAACTTCCTAAAAGGGTTCCTTTTTGCTCTACATTCAATCGTCCAAAGGTATCGTCAAACCACAATTCCCTACCTCCCAACGTGGATACTCCGGCTTCTTTGAGCTTGACATTTCGAATGGGGTATTTCGTAACCTGATTGCCTATGCTGGAACGCCCCTTTATATCTAAAGATGAAAAATCAAATTCAAATTGTTTGATTCGGGCAGAGCAATTAGGGCTAAGAACAATGGCAACAGATTCAGCTTCTCCATTGGGATTCGCAGAAAAATAGTTAACCTTGGACTTATCTGCTCCTTTGGTAAGATCGTATTCTTTATCACGTGTAATACC
>JAFMES010000227.1 GCA_017856605.1 Chitinophagaceae bacterium | reverse complement strand
CCCTTATACGTTGTAGATGGGGTCATCATAGATAACCAAACCATCAACGAAACTTCCAGTGGGGGTCAGGGAATCGGACTTGCATCGGACCGACCCAATCGAGCAAGTGATTACCAAAATCGCATTGCTGATATCAACCCAAGCGATATTGAGACGATTACTGTACTAAAGGGGCCGGAAGCAACTGCACTCTATGGTAGCCAAGCCAGTTCCGGTGCAATTGTTATTTCTACTCGTAAAGCAAAGACGAATAAACTTGCTGTTCAATACGATAATAGCTTCCGTATTCAGGAAGTAGTCCGTTGGCCTGAAATCATTGATGATTACCGTAACGGCATCAATGGTGCGGCAGCCAATACCTTCCAGTATTTCGGACCTGCATACGATGCCATTACCAAGCGATACAATAATCGCGAGACCTTTTTTAGAACAGGAAAAGCACAAACCCATAATGTTGGTGTTGATTTTGGAATTGGAAAATCCAAATTCCGACTCTCTGGAAGTTATTTTGACCAACAAGGTGTGGTTCCCAATAACAGTTTCAAACGCTACAATTTCAGGATCTCCAACACCACCAAATTATGGAAGGATCGCATTGAGCTGACTCCTTCAATAGCGTATATCAAGAGCGATAACAATAAGGTCCTTCGCAGTTTCGGTAGCTATTTGCTCAGCCTAATGATTTGGCCAAGTGATATCGATATCACCAATTTTGAAGACCCTTCCACGGGGGATAAACTAGATATATTTTCAAATACCACTGCTAATGGAGAGTACGACAATCCACTTTTCAATGTAAAAAAGAATCGCGCATATGATGAAACCGAGCGAAAGACCTATAGTATGGGGATCAATATCAATCCCTTTAATTGGTTAACCCTATCGGGTCGATTCGGATATGACACCTACGATATGTTCGGGTACATGTTCTACCATCCGCAGTCGTATTTTCTTTCTGCGGGACAAGGCGGATCACTTGATAACTATTGGCGCAACTACGCAGGGTACAATCATACCATTACTGCGACTGCCAAAAAGCAGTTGGGTAAGGATTTTAGTCTCCGTGTGATGGCTGGTACCATGTGGCAAAATTACGAGACACGCATGTTTTCTGTTTATGGAACCAATATCGTTGATAACGTGAGTGCTACAGGAGCGATGGTTAAAAATGGTGCAACAGTTACCGATCGCGATTTGGGAGTGATTATGGGCAATTACATGGATAGCAATGTGACTCGACCCAACACCCGTTTGCGTTTGCTGCGTAATAAAATTGGAGAATACAATTTGAATATTCTTCGTCAACAAGCATTTTTTGGAGAGGTATCATTGAGTTATAAAAACTATGCCTTTTTCAGTTATACCCATCGATTTGAAGAAGCCTCTCCATTGCCTAAACTCAATCGCCGGTATAATTACCCAGGTGGTAGTTTGAGTATCATTCTGAGCGATATCTTCCCTGAAGTTAAACTCAACAACTTAGTCAGTTATTGGAAAGTGAGAACTTCTTTGGCTGGAACTGCTCGACTTAATACGCCTTACTCAACCCAGTCGGTATTCGTGGATAATTTCGCGAGTGGTGGCGGCTTTTCATATGGATTCTTTAATAACAGTCCAGATCTCCGTCCAGAGCGACAAAGTACGTACGAGTTGGGAACTGAAATGCGGTTATTCAATAGCCGACTCAATTTTGATGTAACGTATTACAATACGTTGAACAAGGGACAGATCATTCAGAATTTCCGATTGAGTTATGGAACTGGATTTGTTTTGAATACACAAAATGCTGCAAGTACACGTAACCAAGGGGTGGAAATTTCAGTCGACTATGATCTGCTGAGAGGGGGCAATAAAGGTCTTAACTGGAATATGCGACTCAACTTCAATCGCATGTGGAATAGAGTAATCGATATGCCAAGAAACGTATCTGAATACTATATTTCTGATACCTGGTTGTATGGTAACGCACGAGGAGGTCTGGTTCGCGGAGGGTCAACCACCTCCATCACTGCTGTCGGTTATGCCCGTAACAACGCCGGAAGGATATTGATCAATCCTTCAAGCGGACTTCCAGTGCTCGATGGATTATTTACTGTTCGAGGAGATCGCAATCCTTCTTTCACTTTAGGATGGAACAACTCGTTCCGTTATAGGAATTGGCGACTCACCATGCTTTGGGATCTTAAAGTGGGTGGAGATATTTTCAATGGAACCAACATGTTCCTGACACGAATAGGTAGAAGCAAGCTGACCGCAGATCGTTACCAGCCGAGAGTTATCAGTGGTGTTCTCAATGATGGACTTCAAAATACAAACCCAACAGAAAATACCATTGCAGTAATACCGGCTTATCAAAACGATTATTACAATGCCTTTATGCCTGAGGAAGCATTTATTGAACGAGATGTCAATTGGTTCAGATTAAGGGATATAACCTTGAGCTACAGTTTCCCGCTCGGTAATTCAAAAGCCATAAAAGCCTTGACTGCCTTCGTTACTGGGAATGATTTGATCTTATTGACCAATTACAGTGGTGCAGATCCTGCAGTCAACGGAAACACAGCAGGAAGTCTTGGAGTTGGAGCATTCGGATTTGATTATGCCACTCTTCCATCACCCTTGCAATTGAATTTCGGAATCCGCGCCTCTTTCTAAACGCCAAAACTCAACGAATCATGAAAAAGATATTCAATACACCATTAACTAAAATACTCATTACAGTTGCTTTGTTTGGGTTAGGATCGTGTAGTAAAGAAATTGATGACGCATACCGCAATCCCAATGCAAACGTGCGAGTGCCTGTAGAAACTTTGTTGCCAGGTATCATAGGTAATTTTGTTGGAAGTTCCTCTGCTCAAGGAAGTGCATATGGAACAGCCAACGATGGCCTATATATTGGTCGCTATGTTCAATTTTGGGCAACCAACACAGCGGGCAATCAGTACGATCGAATGGGCGGCGCAACTGGTGCAAGTGATATCCTGGGTTCTGTTTGGGCCATGCACTACTATGGAATGGGGTTGAACCTTTCAAGAATGATAGAGTGGGCAGAAGAAGAGAAGAAATGGGATTATGTCGGTGTAGGGCATGCTATCCGCGCCTGGAGTTGGTTACGCTTACCAATACCTACGGCGAAGCAATCCTGAAACAGGCTTTG
>JAFMES010000042.1 GCA_017856605.1 Chitinophagaceae bacterium | reverse complement strand
AATTTGCCGGTTAGGTCATTTACTTCATTCCGACAAGCTGCAGAGGAAGCCTCTATCAGTCGTGTTTACGGCGGCATCCATTACCGTTCAGGATGTGAAAACGGGAATAAGCAGGGTAAGAAAATTGCAGAAAAAATACTCGCTAAACTAGAGGATTGAACAAGAGCAATTAATGAGCACAATCTTCTTTATGGCAGTGATTTGCCTTTTGGCACTGTCGATAGTTGAGGTAGTGTGCTGCGATAATCATGGATACTCCTGGTATGAGTAACCACAATTGATAAGCATGCAGTACCTGTTTCAATAGCAAAAAGATCATTCCTCCGATAAAAATGACCATGGGGAGTTTTTGATGATGGTGACGCTTGAATCCATGATTCAATGAATACAGTCCAACACCCATCGCAAGGACGATCATAAAAATTTCAAAACCAATATTATTGATGATGTTCACTCCCAAAATTGGAAGACTGGTCAATAGCAACGGCAACACCGCACAATGAATGGCACATGCAATCGATGCAGCAATGCCCAACGCGTCGTAATTGATCTTGAACATAAAAGGAGGACAAATTTAAGTATTTTGCAACAAAGTTGCATATTTGAATTAGAGGAAATACGGTACATAGCGGTAATTTTGCATGATCTTATCAGCATATGAAGAAGAAAACCCTGTTTTATATTGGATTTTTTAGTGTTCTCCTAATAGGGTTCTATATTGTAATGGTTACCCTTACCGATTTTGAAAAAGTGAAGTTGCCCGTATTGGCAACTGTTCAGCCATTTTCCTTTGTACGTCAAGACAGTGTGAAGGTTTCTCAAAAGGAGATGGGAGGAAAGGTGGTTGTTGCAGAATATTTTTTCACCACCTGTAAAGGGATTTGTCCAAAAATGAACAAAAACATGAAAGAGGTCTACGATACGTTCAGGGACAGGGAGGGTTTTATGATCATATCGCATACGGTGAACCCCGAAAATGATTCTATCCCTGTGTTAAGGCATTATGCTGATTCAATGGGCGCGGATCCTGCAAAATGGTGGTTTGTAACAGGCGATAAAGCGGCTCTTTATAAAGCGGCTCGAGAGAGTTATTTATTGGATGATCCTCAAAACAGTTCTAAAAATATCGAGGAACAATTTTTGCATACCCAATTTTTTGCATTGGTTGATAAACAAGGCAGGGTAAGAGGTATTTACGATGGTATTAAAAAGGAAGAAGTCGCCCAACTCACAAAAGATATCGAGGAATTGATCAAGGAATAGAATGACCAGAGCAGAAACCATATTGAAAAGCAGCGGAATGAGTCTTACCAATGGACGTAAGTCCATTTTGGATGTTTTTCTTTCTTCAAAAACAGCGCTGACCCATCAGGATATCGAAAGTAAATGCTCCAATCAGTTTGATCGGGTAACGATTTATCGTACACTGCAGACGTTTATTGATAAGGGACTGATCCATACTATTCCGTCAACCGACTCCAATATCCGATACGCGCTGTGTAATGAAGCCTGTCTCGGTTCCGGTCATCATCACGATAACCATGTTCATTTCAAATGTGAGAGATGTGGTGATACCATTTGCCTTGATGAAGTAACAGTCCCTGTTGTAAAACTGCCCTCAGGTTATTCACTCCGTGAGATCAATATGGTAGTAAGTGGAACCTGCCGTTCATGCAAGAAATAAAAAAGCCCCAATGTAAATACACCGGGGCAATCGTTAAGGCTCTGATTAGTAGCACCACAAAGATATTGATATAAAAGGGGAAAACTTAAAATAGTTCTACCTTAAACGGGGTACTCATAATGAATCCAGCTCATTCTTGACAAATAACATCAATGAACGAATGTTTTCGTGCGAAAAATCAAATTGAATACCGGATGACTGGTATAATTCAGGTAATCGCTTGGTTCCACCGAGACTCAATCCGTTAATATACCTATTCAACGCATTTTTAGGGTCTTCTCGGTATTGTTTCCACATACCAATTGCTCCAAGTTGAGCTATTCCATATTCGATATAGTAAAAAGGAACTTCAAATAAATGCAATTGCCGCTGCCAGCTGTACGAGCGGTATGGTTCAAGCCCCGTATAATCTATGGCTGAGGTTGAATAAGTATTGAGAATTCTTAACCAGTTATCTTTTCTCTCCTCCATTGTATGATTTGGATGCTCATATATCCAATGTTGAAATGCATCAATGGTAGCAATCCAAGGGAAAATGGTAATAACACGCTCCAATTGGTGGCGCTTGGCCCGCTTCATGTCTTCTTCGCTTTCAAAGAACATATCCCAATGATCCATGGTAAACAGTTCCATGGACATGCTGGCGACTTCTGCCATTTCGGTAGGATATTCTTTAAATGCAGTTAATTCCAGTGGATGGGCAAGGAACGAATGAACCGCATGACCCGCTTCATGAACCATTGTGGTAAGATCCGACATCTGTGATGCTGCATTCATGAAAATGAATGGGGCCCCGCTTTCAGCAAGGGGCATGTTGTATCCCCCTGGAGCTTTCCCTTTTCTGCTATCCAGATCCAAATGATTGAGTTCTTTCATTTTTCTCAAGCAGTCGCCAAAAAAAGGATCAAGTCGGTCCAGGCATTCAATTGATTTATTCAATAAATCATTCCCATCGGTAAATGGGCGAAGAGGAGCAGTACCGCTCGGCTCTGCTTCAGTGTCCCAAGGACGCAGGGTTTCTAATCCCAATCGTTTTTTATGATGGGAATAGATCTCATCCACAAGGGGCATGACTTCTTTTTTTACTGCATCATGAAATTGAAAACAGGCTTCAGGGGTATAATCAAAGCGACCCATTTCTACAAATTTGTAGTCGCGGTAATTATTGAATCCAGCCTGACTAGCTATGCGAGTCCGAAGTTGCACAAGTTGACTAAAGAGGTTATTCAACGCATCTTTATCTGCAAGTCTTCTTTCTGCAATTTTTCGATAAACGGATTCTCGTAATCCACGATCATCCTGCTCTAAAAATTTTCCAGCTTGTTGTAGGGTATATTCTTGACCATCAACATCAATTGTCATTTTACCGGCAATTGCACCATAATGCTGCTGTAATACATTTGCTTCAGCCTGAAGCGGAATATTTTCTTCACGAAATAGATCAATACTTTTTTTAACTGATCTCAGATAGGTAAAATATTTTTCTTGATCGAGTGCTGATAAAAATGGAGAAGCCAAAAGTTTACGATTCAGCTGATCAGCATAAGGCTGTATCCTAGGCTGAATCTCCATGAAAAAATAGTTAAAGGCTTCTTCCAATTCCTTATCGGTAGTATCGCAGGTCATACGAACCTGACGCCAACAAGCATCCTCACTTATAAAAGCTTCTAATTCGCTCAGATCAGCTAACCATTTTTCAAGCTCCTGACTGGAAGAAATCGTTCGTTCCAGTAATTCATTGAAAAATGCTTCTATATCATACCATTGTTTAAGAATAAGTCCCTCTGGTAAATAGGTATGCTTGAGCTTTTCTATGTTCGCGGTTGGATTCATGATTCACTCAACTTTATCTCTATACTGTATTTTTTTATAGCCGTATACCACCGAACCATTTTTTTCATATCGCTGGTATAGACCCGCTCAAAATCCATTTGCGGGTAAACCTTTTCAAAATAGGACTTTACCGCTTTATTATCTTTTTCAGAAGGTAGTGTTTCTGTGGCAGCTTCCATCGCTTTGAAAACTTCAGTGAGATTTACATTTTCATCATTGGTATAGACCTCAATGGATTCCAAATGAGAAAACTGATGCACTCTGCTGGGTACAAATTTAGTAGAACCATCTTCTAATGAACGTACAATGGCGCCATCTGTCTTGCTGCTAACGAGTTCAAATAATCCTGAAAATCCAGTTACGGAGATTAATTTATTGTATTCCATGTTCACGTTTTATAAACGATCGCAAGGTACAACCAAATTTCATGTTGTATGCAAACGGCGTGAAGAAACCTGCTCGTAATGTTCATCATAGTCCTCCCGAACGGTACCCATGATGCGATCCCAGATCAAAAAATACAGGCCATAATTTCCTTTGAAATAGTGATGATGCTGGTTATGGGCTATCGACGTGTTGATCCATCTTCCAATTTTAGTTTTATGAAATCCTTTCGGATAAAGTTCCCATCCAAGATGACCATACACGTTGTATATGATCATAAAAATAAAAAAGATAAAAAAGTTTAACTGATGCATGGGAAGCGTAAAGAGAAACACCACTAAAATTCCAGCTTCAACAATGGCTTCCAGCGGGTGGAAGGCATAAGCTGCCCAGGGGGAAGGGTTGGTTGATTTGTGGTGTACTAAATGAAAAAGTTTAAATAGCGACTTGTGATGCATCAAGCGATGCATCCAATAAAAATACGTATCGTGAATCAACAACATGACTGGGAATACTCCCCAGAAATAGAACCATCCCTTTTCCTCAATGTCTCTATACAATAACGTGTATTTGGAAACTGCTTCTGTATGTATGAAAATCAATGGAACGGTAGCAAATATGAACAGTGTAATGATGGAGTATCCAATTTCCCTTAGATAGTCGCTATATTTTGGAAATCGTTGTTGTATTTTTTTATTCGCCAGTGTATTTCTCAGAAGTAAGTAGAAAACAAGAAAAGCAATTCCGGCCACCAGGAAGTAGCGGGCACTCATTAAACTGATTATTTTGAAATAAATGTCGACCATCAATTACTAACAATCTGACCACTCAATTAGTTGATCAAAACCGTATTGCTTCTAAATTAAACAGTTCTGGGTTCTTTCCTGACTTGTCGGAATAAAATTCACGTAACCTTAATAAATCTATTTCAGGATTTCCGGTTGGATATAGGACTGGACCAAATCCACCGGTCCTTTTTTTAAAATCAAGATAACCGGGTAAAATGGGAACACCAGCCTTGACCGCCGCATAATAAAAACCGCTTTTCCATTTTTCTACTCGTTTTCGGGTACCTTCTGCAGGAAACGTAATGAATAACTCCTCTTCTGTATTGAATTTTTCTACTACTTGGTCAGTCAGATTTAATTTTTTGCTTCGCTCTACAAAGATTGCTCCCGTATTTCTGAGTAGTATATTAAGAGGGAAAAAATTGAGTTCATTTTTTGCGAGGTAACGAACGTTTATTTTTAGGAGTCGGAAAATAGCCAATGCATAAACAAAGTCCCAATTCGACGTATGGGGGGCTGCAATCACCACTGCCTTTTTTATTTCTTTTGGAATCGCACCTACAATTTTCCATCCTTGAAGCCGAAACAATAAAACAAATGCTCTCGTAATCATCTTTGCAATGTTGATTAATGTGCCTCCAACCAATTTTCACCTATTCCTGCTTCAGCAATTACAGGAACTTGATGGGGTAATTGCAATGCTGATTGCATATTTTCCAGAATAAGCGATTTGAGTGAATCTGCTTCAGATCGGACCACATCAAATATCAATTCATCATGGACCTGCAGAATCATTTTACTTTTGAATCCTTCCTGGCGAATGGCCTTATGAACTTTAATCATGGCCAACTTGATCATATCTGCAGCAGTCCCTTGAATCGGTGAATTGATGGCATTTCGCTCTGCAAATCCGCGAACAGTAAAATTTGATGAATTGATATCGCGCAACCACCGCTTTCTTCCCATCAGGGTTTCTACATATCCTTTTTCTCGTGCAAAATTGATTGTACTATCCATATAGGCTGTAATGCCTGCGAACTCTTTTTTGTAGTTGTCAATAATGGTTTTTGCCTCTGTTCTACTGATTCCCAGATTATCTGCCAAACCAAATGCACCTTGTCCGTAAATGATACCAAAATTCACACTCTTGGCTTTATACCTCATTTCCTTTGTGACCTCTTCTTCTTTCACTCCATATACTTTTGCAGCTGTCGCAGTATGAATGTCTTTTCCCAATCGAAAAGCTTCACACATGTTTGGATCTCCGCTAATGGCGGCGACAATTCTCAATTCTATTTGTGAATAGTCGGCAGATATCAGTACATGATTCTTATCTCGGGCTATGAACGCTTTACGAATTTCTTTCCCTCGGTCACTTCTAACAGGGATGTTTTGGAGGTTGGGATTATTGCTGGCCAAACGACCGGTAACGGCTACTGCTTGTCCATAGGTGGTATGAACGCGACTTGTTTTGGGATTGATCAACTCCGGAAGTGCGTCTACATACGTTGATTTCAGTTTAGTTAATTCACGGAAAGCCAAAATATCTGTAACGATCGGAAACTGATGCGATAATTTGATCAATACATCTTCCCCAGTTGCGTATTGTCCCGTTTTGGTTTTTTTTGCCTTCGGATCCAGCTTTAATTTTTCAAACAGCACTTCACCCAATTGCTTCGGTGAGGCAAGATTGAATCTTACTCCGGCAATGCGGTAGACCGACTCCTCTGCTATTTTAGCTTCTCTGTCCAGTTCTTTAGAATACTCCTTTAGAAAATCAACATCCACTTTTACTCCCTCGTATTCCATATCCATCAGCACTTTGACCAATGGATTTTCTACCTCATTAAAGACTTTTTCTACATTTTTCTCTTTGATTTGAGGCTCTAAAATATGCTTAAGTTGAAGGGTGATATCTGCATCCTCTCCCGCATACTCTTTTACTTTTTCTACATCCACATCGCGCATGTTACCCTGGTTCTTTCCCTTTTTCCCGATTAATTCTTCGATATGAATCGGCTCGTATCCCAAGTACTTAGCACTCATCAGATCCATGCTCCGCTTACCTTCTGGTTCTATCACATAATGGGCGAGCATGGTATCAAATACTTCACCCGAAATCTCAATTCCATAATTTTTAAGAATCAACAAATCAAACTTGATGTTTTGTCCAATCCATTTAATGGATGCATGATCAAACAATATGTTGAAACGGGCAAGTAATGCAGTTGTAGTGGTGCGATCGGGGGGACAAGGAACGTAATATGCAGCGCCTGGACGTACAGCAAAACTTAATCCGACTAATTCTGCTGCATTTGCATCCAGTCCCGTTGTTTCCGTATCAAAGCAAATCTCTTTTTCTAATTGCAAGGACTTTATCAGGGCATCTATTTTCTCTTCACTATCTACCAGTTCATAGTGATGCGGTGTATTGTGAATGTTTTTATCAACCGGTAACGCCGATTCGTTGTTGTCTTCAGCGGGAACAATTGGATCTGACTCTTTACTTGTGTTTACGCCTACTTCTTGGGGTACTCCACCAAAAAGATCTCCTTGCACAGTTACGGGTTTTTCAGCGGGACCAACAACCGGAATGTCTTCTCCTAAGATCCGTTTTCCCATTGTTCTGAATTCCAGTTCAGTGAAAATTTCTCTCAGGACTTCTTTGTTCATGGCTTTGACACTGAAATTTTCTTCATGAAACTCCACCGGTACCGCAGTAATGATGGTCGCCAGTTTTTTACTCATCACTGCTAAATCTTTACCCTGCCGAACTTTTTCACCCAACGCTCCTTTGAGTTGATCAGCATTTGCCAAAACATTTTCTAACGTATGGTACTCCGCCAATAATTTTGCTGCTGTTTTTTCACCCACGCCTGGTATACCCGGGATATTGTCTACTGCATCTCCCATCATCGCCAGCATGTCAATAACTTGAGCAACGCTAGTGATATTCCATTTTTCACAAACTTCTTTTGGACCAATGATCTCAAATTCTCCTCCTTGATATGGTGGCTTGAAGATTTTGATATGATCGCTTACCAGTTGACCGTAATCCTTATCGGGGGTTACCATGTACACATCATATCCTGCTTTTTCAGCTTGTTTTGCAAGCGTTCCAATAACATCATCGGCTTCAAATCCGTCGGTTTCTATGATTGGGATATTCAATCCTTCGATGATCTTTCGTATGTCTGGAATGGATTCCAGTAAATCTTCAGGAGCTTCTTGCCGATTGGCTTTGTAGTCGGCAAAATCCGTATGCCGTTCCGTAGGAGCTGCTGTATCGAAACAAACTGCCATATGGGTTGGCTTTTGTTTATTCAACAGATCGATTAATGCATTGGTAAATCCAAATTGGGCATTGGTATTTTTACCTCTACTGGTTATTCTGGGGTTGCGTATCAGTGCGTAATAGGCACGAAAAATCAATGCAAAGGCATCTACCAAAAACAGCCGCTTGTCCATGCTCCAAAAATATCCTATTTAGAACCGCGAATCGATAAAATGGGGAAGCATTTTTTTCCATGTTGGCCAATCATGATGAATATCATTTCCCCACACCGAAAGTTCATGGGGAATCGACTTGGAATGGAGTACTCCTGAAAATCGGTTATTGGCATTGGGGTCCTCATGGTTTCCGCTGCCTGTAGCTATGATGATTTTTCCCGATCGGATTTTTTCCAGCAGTTGATGATCGGTTAAGTTGGGAATATAATGTATGGGGGAATTGAAGTAGACCTGTTCATCATAATACCCATCCGAGTATTCCATCAGGTCGTATACTCCGCTCATGGCAATGACTCCCTTGATCAAGTCAGGTCGTTTTAAAAACAAATTCATGGCATGCAAGGCCCCGAAAGAGGCACCTGATGTAATGATGGGTGTTTCCACCGACGTGGTATTTTGTATGAATGGGATGACCTCTTCCCAAACGTATTGATTGAATTGATTGTGGCGAATGGCCTTGTGTGCACCTTCCATTGGTTTATTCATCCAGCTTTCCATGTTGATGCTGTTGATGGAAAATACTTTCATCTTTCCCTGATCAATGAAAGGACGCAGGTGCTCAATGAGCTCAAAGCGTTCGTACTCTAAATAGTCTGCTGCTGCAGTGGGAATCATCAATAGTGCAAATCCATAGTGACCGTATACCGCAATGGGCATTTCTTTTTGCAGAGCGGGACTGTACCACGTATGAATCTCTCTGTCCATTGTACTATGGCACCACTTTTATGATTCCACGCATCACACTGGCATGACCTGGGAATGTGCAAACGAACATGTATTCACCAGGCTGACTGGGAGCTATAAAATAAATAGTCTCGCTGGTACCCGGTTCTAACAATGCAGTATGAAACAGCACTTTGGATGATAGGGGAACGTAATTCATTTCTGATCCTTTGAGTCCCAGTTTCAAAGCAAGATCACCCACTTCGTCAGCTGCATTGGGGATGGTAATTACCACATTGTGGGTCATATCATCGTTGTTATTGAAATTGAGCCTGACCTTTGATCCTGCTTTTACTTCGAATCGGGTAATATCGTATTTCAATCCCGGTTTTGTTCCCAGATTCAGGATTTTATCCGGCTGCTTCCAACTGGTGGGCATGACAGTTACACGTTTGGTACCTGATTTTCCAGTAGCAGGAGCAGCAGGTTTTACCGAGGTATGCATACCAGAATGGGTCTTTACTTTTTGATCTTCCTTTACTGCAGTTTTATCTCCTTCCGGGATTGCATTCATTGTGTAGTAGGCGAAATCATGCAAGAGGCCTTTTCCGTTTCCAGTGCTGAGATTATTCACGCGTACTTCATGAATATGACCTTCAATCAGGCTGTCGAGCACCAGTTTGACTTTTGTATGATCTTCAGAAGGAACAATTGCAACAATAGAGCGGTTGCGATTTTGGATAATGGGACTTCCATAGTGATGGTGATACATGTAGGTGAATGAATTCACCGTATAGCTTTTGGGATTCTTCAGTTTGGCAGGATCAACGGGAAGAGTAAATTCAATTTCAAGTCCATCGGGCAACGCATGAATCTCTTTCATTTCAAATGGTGTTTCACCATTCCAAATCAATCGCTGCAAGGCATAATCCTCCTTTCCTGTACTGGCCCAACCCCTGCTCGTCATTCCAGCGATTAGTGAGTTATCCAATCCCCATCGCAACCGTAATAGTCCCGATGCAAAACCTTCGCGAAACGGGTAGCAGGCGCCTTGGTATTCTCCTTTTACTTTTTCCAACGTCATGCGCATGATTTTCGAATGACCTTGATCAGCAACAAAATAATGTCCTGCAAATGGACCAAATGCTCCTTTGGTTTCATCTTCTAAAATATCGGAAGTAGAAATTCCCATTAACGTGTGTGGAAACCATACTGCCGGCAATTTCAATTCCTTTATTTTTTTTGCAGCTTCGTGCATTGGCTGACCATTGTCTACGATTTTCAAATCGTTTTTGGTCAATCGCAATGGCGACTCCGGTTCTTGTGTCCAATTCAATCCTCCGGCATTACCGGCAAAGTCGCCTTTCTCCAAATGGGTAACGCGACCGCTTCCAACCCAGTCGCCTTGATTCTCCGCATAGAACACATCGTTGTTGCTGTTAACGGTGAAACCTGCAGGCGAACGCAATCCAGTAGCAATGGGTTCTTGCGATCCATCGTCTTTAATTTTCATTAGCCATCCATGCCACTTGCCCAGACCATCACCGTAACCCACCCATGCAACGTTGAGCGTTACATACATTTCGCCCTGTTTATTGAAAACGGGACCATACGCATACTCGTGGTAGTTGCCACTCAGTTCAAATAATGAAATTGGAGTATAGGCATCTGCTTTACCATCACCGTCCCGGTCCTCTATTTTTGTCAATTCTCCCCGTTGGGTACAATAAAGCGCTCCGTCTTTATATGCTAAACCCAATACTTCGTGCATACCAGAAGCAAATCGGGAGAAGTGAGCCACTCCGTTTCCATAGGCATTTTGGATCATCCATACCTCACCACGTCTTGTGGCGACTGCAATACGACCGTCGGGTAATACAGCTATACCACCTACTTCTAATTTTACTTCTTCGGGAATCGAAATGGTTTTGATGGTATAATAATCTTTTTCCGATTGTAAAGAAGATGCAGGAGTTTGTGCACATGCAATAACCTGAACAAGGATCGTTATGAGCCCAATGCAAAAAGTTCGAATCAGGAAGAAGCGCATTTTCATTGTATAGATTTTTTCATGTCCAGTACAAATTCATCAAGCATTTTTCGCGTAACACCCGGCATACAAATCACATGGGATATATCATTATCACTTGCCAATTGCCATTTCTTACATACTTCTTCCGTTGCACGTGGAAATACTACTGTAAATGAATTGGTATTGGTCCAAGCAGGAATTCCCAGTGCGTTCAGTTGAACTTTCAAGTGAGCAGCATTTTCTATGCACTCCATAGCCCTACGTTGCATACCTTCTAAACCGTGTTTGTGGATTGTATACCACATAATCAGTGCGTTGATTCCACTACGTGATCCTGTTATAGTTGTATCAAGTGAACCTATGTAATTGATCGATCTACCAATTCTTTCTTTGTAAGATTTCTTCACCATTACCACTCCTGTAGTGATTGGTGATCCAAAAAATTTATGTCCCGATATAGCCACGCTATCGGCCCCGTGTGCAAAATCAAAATCATGGTAACCCAACAATGGAAGATAAGAGCCGGAAAGTGCTGCATCCGAATGGATGTATGAACTTTTGATGGCATACTTTTTTAGAATTGATTGAATGGTAGGGACATGATCCTTTGCTTCGGTCATGGTGGTACCGATATTGGCCAGGATGATTACCGATCGATGCCTGTTGAGCTGTAGTGTTTCTGCAAGATCATCATAATCCATTTCACCACTTGGTTGAGAACGAATGACAATACTCTCCATATTCAACAGGTGAATATTTTTCTGAATGCTGTAGTGAGTAGCTTCAGAATAATACACCATTCCGTTCGGATAAAGCTCACGTGCCAGGTATAATGCATAGAGATTCCCCTCCGAACCTCCGTTGGTAACATACCCCCAGAAATTATTTTTTGGCGCATTAAAATACTCAGCAAAAAAATTCAATACCTCGCGTTCGAATTCTTTTGATTGCATATCATTCGAGAAAAGATAAGGATCTCCTACATTATTAAGACTAAATTCCAAGAAGGGATATAATTCCTTATAATCAAAATCCGTTGCAGCAGGATAACCGATATAGGTTTGAGAGCGCTCTTTAATTTTCTCTAAAAAATTTTCCAATTCCTTTTTCATGATGAATATTTTACCAGATGATGGAATAGGTAATTGATGTCTTCATCGAGGACAATAGCACAAATTCGTCTTTGAATGGAGCGATGATTCCATTCGCACCATGTTCAAACTGTATGTAATAGTGCCCATCTATTCGAAATAATCCATTCCCCATTGCTTCGATGTTTTTCCCTTGTGCAATTCGGAACTGTGTAAATGATTCCCCAGATCCGTTTACAGTAATTGTTCTTTGCAATCCCTGGTTATTTGCAGATGGATGAATTACATCACTGATCACGGCCCCTTTATAGGCATATTGAAAATTTGGTTGACCTTTTGAATCCAATGTATATCCTTTGTAGCGGTATTCGGGAACAGAATCAACGGCAGCAGTTTCGTGAATAGGGCATTTACCCGGCAATACAATTGTTGCACCCAAGGAAGAAGCTGTTTGCGGCTCTCCCCGTTCGTACCACATGTCAGTCGTATTTAAAAAATCTCCTTTCCATACTTGTAGTAATCCACCCTGTAATAAGTCGTAGGAGTAATGAACATAGGAAGGATTGCCTACAGATAGCACATGGGTTAACTTCTTATTATTATGATAAAGAAATGAACGAATCAATTCAGGTTGACGATCGGCTTTGACCATAATCAATGGATCAGGTACACGCTCGGGAATGGATGCAGGGCTATTCAGCGAAACGGACTTGCTATTGGGCTTTTCAATGGTAAGGGCAATTCCTGAAGAAGACCAATTGAGGTCTTTGCTCACCCACAATTTTAAATCATGTGAACCTGAAGTAAGAGCGATTGATCCGGTGATTGGATAACCACCGAGGTGATTCCAGGTAGGAACAATCACCGTTTTACCATCAATCTCTAACGAAGCGTCCCCGCTGTGGCGCAATGTGAAGGTGTATGTATCATTTGAAGGGACATTCAATTTCCCATCAAAGGATAAAAAATATTTATCACGCGCAGCTGCCAGTCGCGAATCAATTGCACTTGCTGTCCCACTTGCATTGGGTTTGAGTTGTTGCGCTTCAGTCGGATTCTTAAGCGGTTTTTCATAATACGCATAACGAATGCCAGAAAGTGAAGCATTCAATTCTTCCTGAGGCGCGTAGCGGATGTTTCGAAATACAATCTGTCCATGGTCGCCTTGAATCATGAAAGGCGCTTTTGCCTTTTCGTCCTCAAAAGCAGCAGCTCTAGAAGGACCAGATACAATTATGTTTTCGTGCAGGATGATGCCGTTCAATTTGACGTATACAAATTTTGCCGAAGCCACTTTCTTACCTGTTGCATCAAATCGCGGAGCCTGAAAAGATATTTCCAGATGATTCCAAAGTCCTGGTGCAAATACTGCGTTTTTCATTGGAGCCTTTCCTTCAAATCCTTTTCCAT
>JAFMES010000226.1 GCA_017856605.1 Chitinophagaceae bacterium | reverse complement strand
TGGGGGCCATGTAGAAATAGTTATTGACCCAATCTTTCATCTTATCACCTGTCAATCTATTTCCTGCGGCGGACTTAGGAATTTCCAAACTCAGGGGAAACTCATCAATGATTTCTTTTTTTAGCTCAGGATCAATTTCAAGCAACTTGGTCCTGTATTCTTCCAGTTTTTTATAAAGCACCTCTCCATTTCCCTTTTCACTGAAATAGCGAGTAGCAGCATCGATATTGTCTTCGCGGTATTCTCCTGTTTCTTTATCCAGATCCGACTCCACTTTTAGATCCTGCTTCTGCTGTTCAATTAAGTTGAAGACTTCAGAAGAAATCGAACGAATCAGATCAGCTTTAGGTTTCCAAATCGCTGCTTTTTCTGCAGTTTTAGGATCCTTGATGAGTTCATCAAAGCTGGAATAAATCTCGTTATTGGATCCGGTCAACACATGATTTGACTCTCTAAGGCTGTTATCTACAACCTTGAATGCGTTGAGGATCTCTGCTGACACATTCAACGCAAGCAGTGCGGTCAACACCAAGTACATGATGTTGATCATCTTCTGCCGCGGTTCTTTGGGTAGTGCCATACTATTGGAATGATTTGAAGTTTGTAATGGGTTGATTCAAAATTTAGGCACGTCCCTGCATAGCGGCCAGCATATTTCCATACACACTATTCAGGCTTCCCAGATTTTTAGCCAGAAGCGCGATTTGCTCTTGTGTCTTCTTCGCATCGTCTACACTTCCCTGCATGGCTTGTGTTGCTTTATTCAGGTTTTCATAGAATGCATTAAGCGACTTCACATGACCAGCAGAACCTTGCAGTTCCTCTTCGTACATTTTATTCAACGAGCCGAGGTTACGGGTCAATGCCTGTACTTGCTCATGGAACGCTTTTGATCCTTCAGCTGCCTGATTGAACTGCTGAACAGAATTAGCTGCAGACGCATATGCATCTTTCATGGTTGAAATTGCAGCTGAAGCTTCTTTTGTTTTTGCTGCAAATTCATTGGTAGCATCCGCAACATTGGTCATGGATGCCATCGATTGAACGGAGCTATTGAATTTCTCAAAATTTTCATTGAATTTCTTCAGGTTATCAGGATTGATTTCTTTTTCAATCATCTTCTTCAACTCATCATTAGCAGGTGAAGGGGAACCGACTCCTTTCTTAAGGGCTTCAGCCACTTCTTTCATTTCCTCGCCAGCTGGAGGAAGGAACGCATAAATAAGAAATATCACTGCTTCTGTCAACAGGCCCACAGTTAGCATGATGTCTGCGAATGATTTGTGCAGGATTTTTGCCCACGCACCAAAGATTACTACAGCAGCACCGATGCTGACAACCGAGTTGACGATTTTTTCTGTTTGTTTGGACTGAACAGCCATTGGAGGAATTTTAATGGTGAAGAGTTATGGGTAGTGAATTAACGACCAGAATTCATTGGTGGAAGATCAATCACACAGCGAAAACCTATGTAGGATTTTGTGGTATCCTGGTATTCGTATGCCCTAGCACTGTTTTGAAGGAAGAATCCTACGTCTTTCCAGCTTCCACCTCGAACCACTTTTCTTTTCATTCGAGGAGGATCATTATCCCTTGCATTCAAGCGGATATCCGGATTCATATCGTGCTGAAAATTGTATGCACCCTCGTAAAACAATGAAGATGTCCATTCCGCAACATTTCCAGCCATATTATAAAGACCAAAATCGTTTGGCCAATATGCATCGGCTCTCACTGTATAGAAGCCACCATCTTCTGGATAGTTACCACGACCAGGCTTGAAGTTGGCTAACAGACATCCTTTCTTGTTGCGCAAATAAGGTCCGCCCCAGGGATATGGCACTTGAGAGCGACCACCCCTTGCTGCATATTCCCACTCAGCTTCCGTCGGCAATCTGAAATCAGATTCCGTCATGCGCTTTGAGGCTTCCAGAAATGAATTCAAATACAAAGTTCTCCATTCGCTAAATGCAGTCGCCTGCTTCCAACTCACGCCCACCACTGGATAATTGCCATAAGCAGGATGAGAAAAATATTTTTTAGCCATGGGCTCATTGTACGAATAAGAGAAATCTCTGATCCATACGAGTGTATCTGGATAAATAGGAGTATCGGTCTTAATAATGAAGTTTGAACGTGGCTTGTCGGCATTCTCTCTTCGTGCACCTTCTCTATAGTCGAACACCTCTGAGTGATAAATGATTTTTTTTGCGTCTAATTCTTTACGACCATTGATTCGATTATCGGGTGTTACAATCAAGGCACTCAGCTGCTCCTGAATCTTAGGATCGTTCCATTTGATTGTTTTAGCCTTCATCCAGTCGATCACTCCAGATCCATCCGGAGATTGCTTTTTGAAGTTGAGGATGGTTGCAGCGATAGAATCTCTTACCCAATGCACGAATTGCCTATACTCATCGTTTGTAATTTCAGTGGCATCCATCCAAAAACCATTGATGGAGATCTGCTTGTTTCTAGCAGTAAACGCATAGCTGATGTCCTCATCGGAAGGTCCCATGTGGAAAGTTCCGGCTGGTACATATACCATTCCGGGAGGCTTCGGCATGGTGTATTTCATGCCTACGGATACTCCGTGCAGTTGTCCGTCGCCTAGACTCGTTTTGCCTTTACCTGATTTACCACAACTCGAAATCACCAGACCGAGAGTCAACAGCATCGTCAAATTAAGCAGATTGCCTTTCATTGTCGTTCCTAGTTTTGTGAGGAATTGAACAAATATATCCAATTCAACGTATTCCTTTGGGTGCCATAGTGCTTGAAAATCAAATTTTAACAAGCCCGAAACATATGGAATCCAACCCTCAAAAACGGCTAATTATCAATCATATTGCACAGAATCTGCTATGATTTTGTTAAGAGCATTTTTAGTGCGTCTTCGGGGGACTGTACGGGGGGCTGGCAGGTTTGATTTTTACAAACAAATAGGGTCGATTCCCGTGTCGGGACCCTTCCCTCCAAAAGGGGAAACCCTTCCTGAATATCCTTTGAAACTAACATCACCTTATTGGGAACATAGGCCCGCATCAATTTCCTTGCCTTTTGGGGCGCGTCATCACCTAATACAACTATTTCATACGTTGATTGCTGAATTTCAATGAGTAACGAAGCCCAAAGCCCAAATGATGTAGGATAGTTTTTGCAGA
>JAFMES010000225.1 GCA_017856605.1 Chitinophagaceae bacterium | reverse complement strand
GCGATGTAGACGATCGTGCATCAGCAAAATCCAGAAAGAATTTTCCTAAAGCAAAATACTATACCGACTTCCGCGAGATGCTGGAGAAGGAGAAGGATGTAATCGATGCCTGTTCTATTTCTACTCCCGATAATACCCACGCGGTTGCTACGCTTGCTGCCATGCAGTTAGGGAAGCACGTGTATACGCAGAAGCCTTTGACGCATGATATTTATGAAGCCCGTGTGTTGACGGAAGCTGCAAAGCGGTATAAGGTGGTTACCCAGATGGGGAACCAGGGTGCGTCTGGCGATGGCGTTCGCAGGACACAGGAATTGATTCAGGCGGGGTTGATTGGCGATGTTACCAAGGTACACTGTTGGACCAATCGTCCCGTTTGGCCACAAGGTATACCTACACCTTCTGGTAAGTTTGATATTCCAAAAGAATTGAATTGGGATCTGTGGATCGGTCCTGCTAAAATGATTGACTACAATCCTGCATACCTTCCATTCAATTGGAGAGGATGGTGGGCCTTTGGTACAGGTTCATTGGGTGATATGGCATGTCACATCATGGATCCGGTATTCCGTTGCCTTCCAATCCTATATCCCTCTGATGTAGAATGTTCGGTGGCCAGCATTTGGAGGGCCATGTGGGATGATACTGCAAATACAGATGCATGTCCTCCTTCAACAATAATTCATTTGACTTATCCCCGCACAGATGGGAAATCAGGTGACATCAAAGTATCGTGGTACGATGGTGGTTTATTGCCACAGCGTCCGGATGAATTGCTGCCGGAAGAAGCATTTGGAAACTGGGATGGTGGCGTTTTGTTTGAAGGAACGAAAGGAAAGTTGTTGGCCGATTGTTATGGTGCCAATCCGCGACTCCTTCCTACCAAGTTGATGAAGGAAGTGACTTTACCAAAGGAAACCCTGAAGCGGGTTCCAGAGGGGCACTGGGTACAGTGGGTGAACGCCTGCATAGCCGGTCCCGGTAAGGGAGTGACCAGCTCTCCATTTGAGTTTTCCGGTCCCTTTACTGAAAGTATTTTAATCGGCAACCTGGCCATCAGAAGCTGGATGATGAAAAATCCGAATTTGAAAGGCTGGGAAGATAAGTACCTCGGAAGGAAGAAGCTCTTGTGGGATGCGAAAAACTTGCGGATCACCAACTTTGAGCCGGCCAACCAGTACGTTAAGCGGGAATACCGTGATGGCTGGAAGTTGGTGATGTAATGATGAATTCCGATATTTGCGGAGCTTAATTGAATCCAATGGACAAAAGGATATACACCCTCATTTTTCTGTACGTGGTATATTTTATCGTTGCAGTAACTATGTTGTTATTTGTGCCTGTTCAGCAGTTCATGACTGCCTTTTTGTTTGGCGCTTCTGGAGTGTTGATCTTCCTGATGTTCTTCTCTTTGTGGCTGTTGCAGCGCAGGGATTAATTGCTCACTCGGAAGTTGAATACGATGGTGCCAATTTGTTCTTCCGCACCATCGGGATCAGGCGTGAATTTCAGTTGACGTGCTTTCTGTAATGCGATTGCTTTCATGGACGAGTTGCCCGTCGTAGTCCCTTTGGCTTGAATGGTGGCACCAATTACGTTTCCATTGCGATCGACGCGTACATCGACGGCAATTTTTGCGTTCTCGTTGAAATCATCTTGAAATGAAGGGAATCGATTGATTTTCCTGCCTGTTAATCCCCTCGAAACCAATACTCCGCCATTTCCATTTCCTCCGTTTCCGGTGTAGCTGTCCGAATTAGGATCCCCATTGGGTTTTCCCTGATTTCCTGCGCCACCGGCGATTCCCTGTCCCGCGCTTGGCTGATAACTATCGGCATTGTTTCCACCTTTTCCAGTCCCACTAGCTGCTTTGAACAAGGCTTTGGGTTTAGGGGCTGGGGGGACTTCCACCGGCTTGGTTTCCTCTTTAGGAGGATTTTTTACCGCTGGAGTGGGAGGTGTTGGTTCATTGCTTGGTTCTGGTACGGGAGGAGATGCAGACTGTTGTTCTACAAGGGCAGCAGGGTCATCCGGCATCAACGGTTCAATAGCACCCGACCCCGTTTCACTATCTCCCAAATTGACTTCCATTCCTTCCTCTTCTTTGATCGGTTCCGATTGGGGAGGTGTCCATGAGATCAAAAAACACAATAGAATCAATACGCCCAAAACGACGGATGTGTAGATGGTGGCTTTGGTATTGGAGGACACTTGCTTAATGTTGTACGTTGTAGGTTGTAAGTTAGAAAGAATTATTTCATTTAAATGTTAAAACCAACCTACAACTTACAACCTTCAACTATCTCGCATAATCCTGTTCAAATGCTCCTTTAATCCGTTCCATTGGTGGATTGTAGTATCCAAACTTTAAATGCGGAAATTCATCGTGTAAGAGCTGCATGAGATTTCGAATGCCCATCATTTCCAAGGGTTCGGTGATGCCCATTCTTCCCAGGTACCAATCGGGATCGATGTTGAAGTTTCTCCATTGAATCATTTTCAAATTTGTAGTACGAATAACAGTGCGCAAGGCCTCGTATTCCGCTTCAGTGTCGGTCATTCCAGGAAAAACAAAATAATTGATCGAACTCCATCCTCCGTATGCATTCACGATAGAAAGACTTTCTACAATATCATTGAACGTGTAATTGTTGGGCCGATAATAGCGTTCGTACCAGGCAGCTTGCAGGGAATTGGTGCTCACACGAATCGAGTCCAACCCCGCTTCGCACAAGGCGTTGACTGCCTTTGGCATGGATCCATTGGTATTGATATTGATGCTTCCGCGGGAAGTGTGCTTGCGCATCTCTTTGATGGCATCGCGAATGGTCTCCCACATCAACAGGGGTTCGCCTTCGCAACCTTGACCAAAACTCACAATTGGATAGGGTGCGTTCATCAAGTGGGGTACGGTGAACTCTACAATTTCTTCCACACTGGGTTTGAACTGCAATCGGTCCTGCGGAGAGGTGATGCTTTCGGATTCGGGTTGGAATGAAATGCATCCGATGCAATTGGAGTTGCATGCCGGCGACGAGGGGATGGGGCATTCCCATCGACCTAAAAAATAATTTCGGGCAGCGGGACAGGTATACGTCCTGCAGCATTTTTCTGCGAGGTGTTGAACCAAACGATTCTGCGGATAGGCATTCAGCATCGCATCAACTCC
>JAFMES010000041.1 GCA_017856605.1 Chitinophagaceae bacterium | reverse complement strand
CGATCCCGAAATGGTACAGTGCTGATTCCGGCCAATGATTTCAAGCGGAATTATTTGCCGTATCGCGACAGAAAATACGTCATTGCACTGGTTGCGGATCAAAATCCCGGCAATCCTGCCAAAGCCTGGTGGGCAAATTTTTTTGGTAAGCCAGCACCATTTGTTCAGGGTCCTGAAAACGCCGCCTTGAGCAGAGACACGGTAGTGTTATTTGCCAATTTTTATAAAGTCAAACGCGGAGTGTATACGTTTGAAGCAGAGCTGTTTTCTGAAAATACGTCCTCACTCGAAAAAGGAGAGATGACCTTGAAGTACATTCAGTACCTGGAACGCATTATCCGATTGCGCCCCGATAATTACTTGTGGAGTCATCGAAGATGGAAGCATCCCTATAAAGCAGAGTATGCTGAATCGGTGCTTGAAAAATTAAATCTATAACGGGGGACTTATTTGAGGAGGTTAGTTACCATCTCGTTGATCATTTCCAAACGCGGCATGTTCAAACGGTAGTAAACATACTTACCATCCCGCTCAGTTCTAACGATACCGGCTCTTCTTAAGATGGCTAAATGTTGACTGGCTACGGACTGTTCAAGGCGCATATCGACAAAAATTTCTGTAACCGTAACCTGACCTTTTTTATCGATCAGTTTGACCATTTCTTGTCGCAGGCTGTGATTGATTGCGCGAAAAATCAGCGAAGCTTTCTTGATACTCAATTGGTCGAGGGATGGCGCTTTTTGTTGCAACTGATTGGGTTTTGGTGTTCCATTGCTTCCGTTGCCGCGAGCTCCTTTAAGGAAATCTGACATGGTGGGTGTTTATGGTGATTAGCTATGCGAATATAAGAAGGAAGCGAATAATACGAAAGCATAAATTACATAATCCTAAATCTAATATGTAAGTGGGGGGGGGGGGGATTAATGACTTTTTTTTGCAGTCGAGTAAAAACCTTTTGCGTAATCAGGTTCAGAGAAAAAAAGATCATTGAAACGTTGTGCATCATATCGTTGTTGAGACATTGTTGCGAAATGATGTGTGGAATGATTGGCGTTATTGAATACCGCATTTGGGTGAGAACACATGGATTTCCATTTGACTGAGCCAGATCCAATAAACAAAATTTTCTCTTTTTCCAATTGCGATGCAAAGCTTTGCTCATTCAATATCAAAGCTTGAGGTTCCAGTATTTGCGTGAGTTGTTGATCATATATTGCAGTAAATACTTCAGATCGACGTGCATCAATCATAGGACATATTAAAGGTGCATCACCTTCTTTGTTACCAAATGCCATCCATTCTAATGTATTGATGCAGATCAATGGAATGTCAAGAGCATAACAAATTCCTTTTGCAGCTGATAGACCTACCCGCAATCCGGTATAGGAACCGGGACCGTTCATTACTGCGACTGCCTGCCAATCCTTCATTGTTAGGTTACTTGCTTTTGTCAGAGACGCTATGGCTGGGTGTAGAAATGTTGCATGTTCTTTCTGCGACTGGTTGGTCAATTGTTGTTGCAGCTGTCCGTTGCATGACCAGCCTACCCAGGCAGTTTCCTGTGCAGTGTCAATCAGCAGTAGATTGGTAGATGAGTTCCGCATGGTGTTGTCAAGCAAAATTAGGTTGCATAAAACCAATTACCTTCGTCGGCACAAATCTTTCTAATGAAAAAGACGATCATTCAGACCAATCTGGCTCCAGCGCCTATCGGTCCCTATAACCAGGCCGTTATGGCCAATGGGATGCTGTTTATTTCGGGACAAATCGCCATCAATCCCCAGTCTGGTGAAATAGAAGCTACTACCATCGAAGAGGAAACCCATCAGGTAATGAAAAACCTCCAGGCGATTTTGGCAGAGGCGGGACTGGATTTCAATGCCGTAGTGAAAACAACAATTTTCTTAACCGATATGGCTCTTTTTGCTCAGGTAAATGCTATTTACGGAACCCATTTTGCTTCAGAAGCACCTGCCAGAGAAACCGTAGCTGTAAAAGGACTTCCCAAAGGGGTGAATGTAGAAATCAGCATGATTGCATTGGCCAATTAAATTAATTTTGCATTGTGACTTTCCATCGCAACAATCCTATTCTAGCAAACTGCCTGCACATCTCTTTCTTATTTGTGTTTGCTATTTCATGCAATAACGATTTTTCTAATTACACTTCTCCGTTGAATGATCCATTGGTCTACTGCCGTTCAGTCAAGAAGTTGAATGATGTGGTGCTGGAAAATAATTTTCCACCCATGATAGCAGCACGCAATTATGCTTACGCAAATATTGCAGCATATGAGTGCTTGGCGGGAGGGGATAGCACATTGCCCAGTCTTGCTGGTCGCATTCCTCATATGCCATCCATGCCGAAACCAGAAGTCAATGAACCAGTGGATCATCATCTGGCTGCATTGTTGGCGCTGATTAAAGTCGGCAACGAAGTCACTTTTCCGGAAGGAAGCCTGATGGCATACTATTCGCAGGTTTTGAAAATGGCGGATAGCCTAAGGGTGCCTGGGAAAATTAAAACTGCTTCTATACGCTACTCGGACTCAGTATCTGCAGCAGTTCTGCGTTGGAGTAAAAAAGATAATTATGCCGCAACCCGCGGTGCACCCCGGCATGCGGTAAATTACCAGGATTCCACAGGACTCTGGGTGCCAACACCCCCCATGTATGCAACCGCACTGGAACCCCTCTGGAATACCATTCGACCATTCGCATTGGATTCCGCATCGCAATGCAAGCCCGGACGTCCACCTGCCTACTCGCTAAATAAAAACAGCATCTTCTATCGTTCTGTGATGGAAGTAAAAGAAACGGGTGAGCAACTCAATGAAGAACAAAAACATATTGCTGATTTCTGGGATGATAATCCCTTTAAGATGAATGTGTCTGGTCATGTGATGTTTGCTACAAAGAAATTTTCGCCGGCGGGCCATTGGATGAACATAGTAGGTATAGCGGCCAAAAATGCAGGCGCAGATATGCGAAAGACCATCTCGGCTTATGCTTATACATCCATAGCATTGTTTGATGCATTCATCAGTTGTTGGGATGAGAAGTACAGAAGTCTGTATGTTCGACCAGAAACAGTCATCAATGATAAACTGGACCCCAATTGGCATCCCTACATTCAAACACCGCCATTCCCTTCTTATACAAGTGGTCATTCCACCATCTCAGCAGCTGCTGCAGAAGTCATGACCAGTTTCTTTGGGAATGAGTTGTCGTTCACCGATACATCGCTTTTAGAATTTGGTATTGCCAATCGAGAAATCAAGTCCTTCAGGGATGCTGCACGGGAGGCCAGTATTTCCAGGCTCTTTGGCGGAATACACTATCGGTTTGATCTGGATTCGGGTAATGCAGCTGGAGTTCGAGTTGGTACCATTGTTGTAAATAAGCTCGTGCCTAAAAACTAATTTCCACAGCTGTTCATACGCTTTAAAAAATGAACTAACTTGATTGTTGATTGTTTAACATCAACAATCCCATGGATCACTCCTTACAATCAATCGTTGATCGTCAGCATGCCTATTTCAGGTCGATGGCAACCCGTCCTGTTGGTTATCGTATTCAGAAACTAAAACAACTAAAAAAAGCAATTGAGTCCCATCACGAGGCAATCTGCAAGGCCCTTTATATGGATCTTCGTAAATCGGAGTACGAAGCTTTTGCTGCCGAGATTGGTCAAGTGGTCAAGGAGATACAGTTTGCGATTCGGAATTTGAAGGACTGGGCGAGACCCAAAGAGGTGCCTACGCCAATTATTTTTTTTCCATCCACCAGTCACGTTCATCGAGATCCGCTGGGTACGGTGTTGATCATCAGTCCCTGGAATTACCCTTTCTATCTTTCAATTAGTCCTCTTGTTAGCGCCATTGCAGGCGGAAACACTGCATTTATAAAACCATCTGAAGAAGCACCTCATTCTGCACAGCTCATCGAAGAGATCATCTCATCTGTTTTTGCTGAGGAGTACGTTAAGGTGGTTCAAGGTATTGGCGCAGAAGTCATTCCCTCCATGCTGAATGCATTTCGTTTTGATCATGTCTTTTTTACTGGAAGTACAGTAGTGGGACAAAAAATCATGGAGATGGCATCCAAAAAATTGGTACCTGTTACTTTGGAGTTGGGTGGCAAAAGTCCTTGTATCGTAGATGCTTCTGCATCGCTTGACTATACAGCAAAGAAAATTGCATGGAGTAAGATGATGAATGCTGGGCAGACCTGCGTTGCCCCCGATTATGTTTTGGTTCATTCCAGCATCAAAGATCAGCTGGTAGAAAAGATCACGTTTCAATTTAATAAAATGCTTGGCGATGATCCTCGTAGCAGTGAAGATTATGGTCGCATTGTCAATACCAAACGTTTTCATGCATTGATTGGTCTGCTGAATAATGGTCGCATTGTATCTGGTGGTCGTCATGACGAACAGGATCTCTATATTGAACCAACATTGGTGGAAGGAGTGGGAATGGATCATGCTGTGATGCAACAAGAAATTTTTGGTCCTATTCTACCCATCATCACCTATGAAACCAAAGAGGAAGTGTTGGAGTGGATTGAACGCAATCCGTTTCCATTGTCGCTTTATGTTTATGCTGAATCCAAATCAGTTCAGCAATATTATGTAGAGCGTGTGCGTTTCGGGGGATGCTGCATCAATAACGGAATCATTCATTTGGGAAATCCCCACTTGCCATTTGGAGGTGTTGGTCCCAGCGGAATAGGACAATACCACGGATACTATGGTTTTGAAACCTTCACGCGTCCCAAATCCATTTTACGTTCCCGTTCCTGGTTTGATGCACCACTCTGGTATGCTCCGTTCAAGGGGAAGGTGGCAGTGCTAAAAAAATTATTTAAATACGTGTAACGAAGTATATGCCTTCATTATTAAAATTATCTGTGGTGTTTGTTCTGATAGCCGGAATGGCGTGGGCATGTGCAGCATCACAAAAACAAACGAGTATGACAACACGACAATCGGTATTGAAGTCAATATATCCTGCATTGCGTTCGGTGACTCATTTTTTCGGGGTCAATTCCAAGGTAGAGACACCTGATCGACCCGTAGAGCCACTTTCCAGTGTGTACGATATTCCATTTGAGCTCATCGATGGAGCTTCATCCAGCCTTGCTGCATACAAAGGAAAAAAGATAATTGTCGTCAACACTGCAAGTGATTGCGGATATACGGGTCAGTACGAAGAATTACAACAGTTATATAAAGAATCACGGGGTGAATGGGTGATAGTTGGATTTCCTGCCAATGATTTCAAGCAACAGGAGAAGGGGAGCAATGAAGAGATTGCCAGTTTTTGTAAAAAGAATTACGGCGTTGAATTCCCCATGGCGTCTAAAGTGCAGGTGGTAAAAGGCGATCAGCAGCATCCCTTATTTAAATGGTTATCGGATCCGGTTTTGAATGGATGGAACAAGCAGGCGCCTTCTTGGAATTTTTCTAAGTACGTGATAGATGAGGAAGGTCGACTTATAGGATATTTCGATCCCGGTGTTAGTCCCCTTGCAGCTGAATTCAAACATGCTCTCATCACTACGAAGCCCTGACTCATGGTCATAGAAGAGCACTACCTGACCTTGGTAAACGAAAACGATGAACCCGTCGGCTATATGGAAAAGATGGAGGTACATCGTAAGGCATTGCTTCATCGAGCATTCAGTGTATTCATTTTTAATGGTCGCGGTGACATGTTACTTCAACGCCGATCGGTAAAGAAATACCACAGTGGAGGGTTATGGACCAATGCTTGTTGCAGTCACCCGTATCGTTCAGAAACTCCTGAGCAGGCAGCTGTAAGAAGAGTCAGGGAGGAATTGGGAATAGAGGTGGAAGTAACTCCTGCGTTCAGTTTCATTTATAAGGCAGCATTAGACAACGGACTTACTGAGTATGAATTTGATCACGTACTGATCGGAAAATACGAGGGTCCAATTAATGCCAATGCAGACGAAGTAGGTGATCACCGTTACATGGCAATGGGCGAATTGAAAAATAGCTTACGAGATCATCCCGAGAAATACACCGCTTGGTTCAAAATTGCATTTCCCCTGCTTGAGCAGCATTTATCCACTACCGGTTCTGTTGCATGAGTGCTAAAAAGGTCATTGTCATTGGTGCCGGTATCGGTGGAATTGCAACAGCCATTCGTCTTGCTGTGAAGGGGCATGAAGTAGAAGTCCATGAGAAGAATGAAGTTCCAGGAGGAAAAATGTATTTGATAGAGCGATCCGGATACCGATTCGATGCCGGTCCCTCTCTTTTTACTCAACCACAAAATATAGAAGCATTATTTGAGGTTGCCGGTGAGGATATTCGAAATTATTTTGAATACTCTTCCGTAGACATATCGTGTAGGTACTTTTTTGAAGACGGGAAGCGCCTGAATGCCTACACTTCTCATGATTTGCTCGCAAAGGAGTTTCAAGAAGTGTTGGGTGAGCCAAAAGAACATGTGATCAGCTATCTGCAGGATTCCAGTCGCGTTTATCATTCCGTTGGAACAATTTTTCTTAATCATTCTCTTCATCGGGTATCAACCTGGCTGCATCCTAGGATTCTACGCGCATTAGCTGCTGTACGTTTTTCCCATCTCTTTGGCACCCTCAATGGACATAACGAACAGAGGTTCACCACACCCGAGGCGGTGCAGATCTTCAATCGGTTTGCAACCTACAACGGAAGCAATCCGTATCGGGCGCCAGGGATGTTGAGTTTGATTCCGCATTTAGAATTAACGCAAGGCACTTATTATCCAAAAGGAGGTATGATCAGCATTCCGCAATCGCTGATTGCCCTTGCAAAACGCAAAGGCGTTCAATTTAAGTTGAATTCATCGGTTGAACGCATTGAGTTGCAGGGACGAAGTGTTAAAGGGGTGATTGCCGATGGGCAATTTCACGCTGCCGATATTGTGGTCAGTAATGTTGATGCCTATTATACCTATCAGCGGTTGATGGGCGATGATCGATCTGCTAAGAAGGTCTTGCAAAACGAACGCAGTTCCAGCGCATTTATTTTTTATTGGGGGATGAACCGCACCTATCCAGCGCTTCACTTGCACAATATATTTTTCAGCACCTCCTACCGAAATGAATTTGAGCATTTGTTTGATAGCAAGCTGTATCACGAAGATCCCACCATCTATATTAATATAACATCTAAGATGGAGACGGGACAGGCACCGGCTGGTTGTGAAAATTGGTTTGTGATGGTGAATGCCCCCGCGCGGGTGGATCTGAATTGGGAGGAGCAGTCGCATTGGCTGAGGGAAAAAGTGATCCAAAAGCTAGAACGGATTCTGGGGGAGAAAGTTGGAGAGCACATCGAAGTAGAGGAGGTTCTTCACCCCATGCGTATCCAGCAGCGAACCGACTCGTATTTAGGTTCGTTGTACGGCACCAGCTCGAATTCGAGGTTTGCTGCATTTTTGAGGCATGCCAATCAGGCGGGAATAGGAGGACTGTATTTCGTGGGAGGAAGTGTTCATCCCGGCGGAGGAATTCCACTCTGTCTGAAAGGGGCAGCTATTGTAAGTAATATGGTCAATTGAACCAATGCATTCCTGAAGGTGTTATATGAATATGCGTCAAGGTCTTCAACAGCGACTCCCTTCTATTCTATTAACTCCCAATGCATTGGCATGGTCCGTGTTTCTGACCTTGTTGGTTCATGCAGCTGGGGCTTGGGGGATGTTGGTAGTGGACCGGGATCTGTTCGTGGCATTTACCCCGTTGAATCTGGCGCTCATGTTTCTGCTGGTGTTATGGAATGAGCGGACTGATCGTAATGCCTTCTTTCAATTGTTTCTTGCAGTGTTCTCCTTGGGGTGGTTTGCCGAGATTATCGGGGTCAACACCGGGTGGTTATTCGGAGAATACCAGTATGGTAGTGTACTGGGGGAAGGGTTGTGGGGTGTACCATTTTTAATTGGCGTGAATTGGTTTACTGTAGTGTATTGTTCCTATATGTTATCGCAATGGGCTTGCTTGCAGTTCAATTGGTCGAATTTGATCCGTGTGCCTCTTTCTGCAATGATTGCTACCGTTTTTGATTGGATCATGGAGCCCGTTGCAGTAGAGTTGGGATTCTGGTCTTGGGCTGAAACTGAAATCCCATTGTATAATTATATATCCTGGTACTTGATTTCATTGGTGGCTAACCTGATCATTGATCGAACTGCTGGTAGTCGCATCAATTACTTTGCACCCCTTATGCTTGTGGTTCAGGCACTGTTTTTTGTCGCATTACGCATCCTGCTCTAGCCTTTTTTTATCATAGGGTATTTTTTCAGTTTAAATGCATTGGTCAGTGGATGCTATACTATGCAGGTGATCTACCTTGACGCGTGATTGAAAAAATTACGCGAACAGAAGAAGGAGATTGAAAAAATGCATGCACTCATTGCACAGTTGAATGAAGAGTTGGAGTCCAAGGTAAAGCAGCGAACAGAGGAGCTAACCCTTGCACTCAGCAAAGAACGTGAGCTCAGCGATCTTAAGTCGCGTTTCATATCCATCGCCTCGCATGAATTTCGAACTCCCTTGAGCGCCATTCTTTCTTCGGTGTCTTTGATTGGCAAATACGTTGATTCACACGATCAGGTGAAGCGCGACAAACACATTCTGCGCATCCGTTCTGCTGTCAATAATCTAACGAACATTCTCAATGAATTTTTATCACTGGGTAAAATTGAAGAGGGAAAGACTCAAGTTCATATGGTTGAGTTTAACTTGAAAGAACAGGTCCAGCTCGTCATCAATGAAATCAAGCCCATATTAAAAGAGAAACAAATCATTCATTACACGCATAGTGGAGTTGAGTTGGTCAATTTGGATATAACACTGGTAAGAAATATTCTCATCAATCTCATCTCCAATGCAATTAAATTCTCTCCCGATCATTCAATCATTGAGGTGATGACCCGCTTTGAGGCCGGAATAATTTCTCTTCAAGTAAAAGACCATGGATTAGGAATACCCGAAGACGACATGAAGCATTTATTTGAACGATTTTTTAGAGGGACGAACGTTACCAATATCCAGGGAACGGGACTGGGATTGCATATTGTTTCACGTTATGTAGAGTTGATGGGGGGAACCATTTCAGTAGAAAGTCAAATAGAAAAAGGAACCACGTTTACCATAAAATTCATTTCATGAATACAGTTTTGCTCATCGAAGACAATGCGGAAATACGAGAAAATACTGCTGAGATCCTGGAGCTGGCTAATTACCGGGTCTTTACGGCGGAGAATGGAAAAGAAGGAATCGAAAAGGCGTTGATAGAAAAGCCGGACATTATCATATGCGACATCATGATGCCCGTTCTTGATGGATATGGTGTTCTGCACATGATGAATAAGAATGAGCAATTGAAAGATATTCCGTTCATCTTTCTAACTGCAAAGACAGAGCGCAATGATTTCAGAAAGGGGATGGAAATGGGTGCAGACGATTACATCACAAAGCCATTTTCTGAATTGGAGTTGCTCAATGCCATTGAACTCCGGTTGAATAAACTCGAAGCATACCGCATGAAATTCATTGCTGCAGAAGAGGGCATGAAAGAATTGCTATCCGATGTAGGTAAGAATGATATATGGCAAGAGTTTGCCTCAGAACGCAATGTCAATCACTATAAACGCAAAAGTGTAATCTATAGTGAAGGCAATCACCCCAATCGATTATTTTATGTGAAACGGGGGAAGGTTAAATTATACAAAACCAATGACGATGGAAAAGATCTGACGGTGGGCTTGTTTGGAGAGGGGGATTATTTTGGCTATATGTCTCTTTTGGAAAACACGGTTTACAGAGAAACGGCAGAAGCGTTGGAAGATTCTGAAATTGCAATGATTCCCCGTGAGGAATTTGATGCCTTGATTCGGGACAATACCCTGGTAATGAAACGCTTTTTGAAATTACTGGCGGGTAATATTTCAACAAAGGAGAACCAGTTATTGGGACTCGCATACAATTCGTTGCGGAAGCGGGTTGCGGATGCGTTGATTCTGCTTCGAAATAAATTTGGGAAGCAAGGGGATAATTTTTCGATCCATATTTCAAGAGAGGATTTGGCGAATATTGCTGGAACTGCTACCGAGTCGCTTATCCGGACATTGAGCGATTTCAAAGCTGAAAAGCTCATTGATGTTAAAGAAGGAAATATTGTTCTTTTGAATGAAAAGAAATTGGAGAATTTGGTGAATTAAGCGCTACGCTACAGCACAATAGAATTGATGAACGTGTAGTAGTCCTTTTGTATCACTTGCTGCTCTTTTCCAATAAATTCAACTTGCGCTCTTAAATTTTTCTGAATTTTTTTCAGATCTCTTTTGTTAATTGGATCGCTGGAATGATTAAGCGCATTCCATTTATTTTTTTGCTTCTTCAATTCGAATAGTACGTGTGAAAGCACATCCATTTTGATGATGAACATGTTATTGAAATGTTCAATCAGGTCAATGTGATTGCTGTTATGGATGGAATCTGTGATTTCAGTCAAACGATTTTGCATGTGATGAATCTCCTGATTAAGAAACTCAATGAGCCTGATCCAGGAGTCAATTTCAAAAACAGATTGCCTTAACTCGTTATTGACTTTAGGGGTATTATTAACTTTCATCATTTCATGATCTTAAAACACCCCTACCTGTTCTTACAGGCAGGGGTGTTTTTCTGGATCAGTGTACGCTGATCCGTTGGTGAATGGTTTTTTTTGCCCCCTCTTTTTTTGGCAACATCAACTTCAATTCACCATTGACGTAATTGGCGTCAATTTTATCATTCAACACATCCTCAGGAAGGGTAAATGTTCTTGAAAATGCATTGTAATTGTACTCTTTTCGGGTATATCCTTCTTCTTTGGATTCTTCAGCTTTTTCTTTTTCTACGCTAACAGAAATCGTTGACCCGTTGACATCAATCTTAAAATCTTTTTTTTCCAATCCCGGTGCCGCAAGTGTGATCTCATACTGATTGTCAGTTTCACGCACATTCATGGCGGGCCAATGGGATGCAAATGGCCAACGATCGTCAAACCATTCTCCCCAAGGCCTGATCATGTCTTCAAGAACCGAAGGTCTCAGTAAGCTGGATCTGATCAGTGATCTTCCATTTCCTTTCATGGTATTATTTTTTATGTTATCAATGAAATTTATACAAAACTAATCTGACGGTATCCCAAATAAAATAACGATCGTCATCAAAAAAAATGAGTTTGGTCATTTATTGACGTGGTTGAGACAGGGCATTCAGACAGCACTTGCCAAGTAGTTCAGGTAGTTGCATTTCAGATCAAGAAATTTCCGTTCTGCGTCGCGAATGCGCTCTCGCAGGGCATTTTGGCTCATCAAGGTTTGTACCGGATAGCGGTCTCCTTTCCGCTCCACTGCCAAGAGGTCTTGTTGCTGAGCCAGGTGCTGACGGATTTCAGACATCTGCGATTGCTGTAAATGCATTTCATTTCTCAGCAGGTCCATGCTTGCTGTTACGTCTTCATCTATGTTTTTCTTTCTACTGAAAATGGTGGATATCATTTGTTCTAGCTGCGGGATCTCCTTGCACTGACGAGAGATCAAATCATCCCAGGCATCGTTCTCTTTCATGAACAGATCCAAAATTTTACCATCCATCTTCTTTGCTTTTTAGTTGTTTTTACTTCAGCAAAGATGGCAGATTGAAGTATGAAAGTGAATGACGGGAAAGAGAGGATAAGATGACTAAAATCATCTTTTCTCACCGAGCAGCCAGGAAGGTTTGCGCGTTTCGTATTGAAGACCAAATTGGTGGATGCATGCCTGGATATGCGTTACAGCTTCTTCGATGGAGTCGGTAACCAGAAATAGTTTAAGATCTTCTTCAGAGATGGTTTTCATTACGCGCATTTTTTCAATGTGCTCGATGATTTCTTTATGGTATTCTTTGTCAAAAATGATAACGGGAAAATCCTTGATTTTTCCGGTTTGGATCAAGGTCATGGCTTCAAAGAGTTCATCCAGTGTTCCAAAGCCACCGGGCATGATCACGAAGGCGTAAGAATATTTGATCAACAGGGTTTTCCTGACAAAAAAATACCTCATGTTCACCCATTTGTCGAGGTAGGGATTCGGATGTTGTTCCATCGGCAGTATGATGTTGCAGCCAACAGAGCGACCGCCTACATCTTTTGCTCCCCGGTTGGCTGCCTCCATCAATCCTGGTCCCCCTCCTGTCAAGATTGTGAATCCCAGTTTTGCTGCTTCCGCCGCGAAGCGGCGGGTCTGATCATAATAGGGAGTTCCTTCCGGGAAGCGTGCGGATCCAAAGATGGTTACACACGGTCCTGAGAAGTGCAGCGCTCTAAATCCTCGGATGAACTCTAGGCATACCTTGATCACGAATTTGAAGTCGGCCCACCGCGACCGAGGACCTTCCAAAAATTTGATTTCGAGTTTATTGGGCATGTGTATCGGGATTGCTCATCGCTAATTTAAAAAAAAGCCCCGCGGAAGCGGGGCAATATCTTCAGGCGTTGTATGACTTACACTTTTTCATAGTAATTGGATGCCTGATGACTTTGGATAGGGTTGGATTGGTGGTTTTTTTCGGACCGTTGGATTTACGGGCTTTTGGATAGGATGATTCGGATCTTAGTTTTCGAGTACCATGGAAATGGTTGTCATCGATAGCATAAAACTACAGAAACGCATACAATTTCAACAAATTTTCTTTCCTAAATATTTCTTAATTAGGTGTTTATACGTAAACAGATAATGAGTAAAAGAAATATTTGTTTGCTAAATAAATTAGCATATTATTGCTAATAAAATTAGTATTTATGGATGGGGAAATTTATTATGACGCAACCTATACCGGTTCCAAGTCCTTTCAGCAACAGCAGGTCCGTACTGCCAATGCCACGGGGTTTGGGGCGGCGACCGATGATCATGCCGAGCGGGGCATCGATCTCAATGAACAATTGATCCGCAATAAGCCCGCCACTTTTTTCATGCGCGTGAGAGGTGAGGCCATGATCGGTGCCGGAATTTTTGATGGCGATACGGTGATTGTCGATCGCAGCATCAAGCCCGTCAGCGGAAAGATCGTGATTGCGGTGTTAAATGGCGACATGCTCATTCGTCGCCTTGAAAAAGGATTCAATAAAGTACGGTTGGTGCCGGATACCAATCGGCTTGCGCCGATCGAGGTCGATCCGTATGCCGAGTTCTCGATTTGGGGCGTAGTGACTTATGTGATTCATGCCTGTTGATCATGTATGCGATTGTTGATTGCAACAGTTTTTATTGTTCCTGCGAGCGATTGTTTCGTCCCGATTTGCAATCGCAACCGGTAGTGGTGCTGAGTAATAACGATGGGTGCATCATCTCCCGAAGCGATGAGGCCAAGCGCCTGGGCATTGATATGGGTACG